>NZ_JALBGZ010000171.1:0-9902 GCF_023006515.1 Bradyrhizobium sp. PRIMUS42 | reverse complement strand
CTCCGGCACCGCGGCCGCGCTGCCGCAGACCGAGCTGCGCGAACGCGGCTATCAGGGCCTGATCTACCAGACCCATGGCGCCGCCAGCATGGACTTCATCCGCATCGCCGGCAAAGCGGCGGAAGGCGTGCTGATGGCCGCGGGCCCGGTGATGGACCCCGAGGACCAGCCGGATGAAGCCGCGACCAAGAAGCCGGGCCTCGCGCTCAACACGGCCTATGAGGCCAAGTACGGCCCGAACAGCCGCAGCCAGTTCGCCGGTCACTCCTACGATGCGTTCGAGATTCTGAAGCGCATCATCCCGGCGGCGCTGAAGACCGCAAAGCCCGGCACGCCGGAATTCCGCGAAGCGATCCGCCAGGCGCTGCTGACGGAGCGGGAGCTGGCGGCAAGCCAGGGCGTCTACAATTTCACCGAAAAGGACCGCTATGGCCTCGACGAGCGCTCGCGCATCCTGCTCACGGTGAAGAACGGCAAGTACACGCTGGTGAAGTAACAGCAAGCGAAAGTCTCGAGACGACGAGAGCCGGCCCCATGGGCCGGCTCTTTTGTTTGGCAATGAGGCGCGAGCTGGGGCCGCAGTCTTGCTGCGCCCCCTCTCCCGCTTGCGGGAGAGGGTTGGGGAGAGGGTGTCACCGCGTAAAGATTGTCTGAATGTTCGCCGAGAAAGTCCCTCAGCCGAGAGAGCCCTCACCCGGCGCTTCGCGCCGACCTCTCCCGCAAGCGGGAGAGATTGCACCGCGCTCTCGGCGAGACTGAGCCTAAGCCGCCTGCCGCAGCGGGGTCCAGGCGAACTCGGGATAGTAATCGTCCATCATGCGGTCGACGTAAGCCGTGAGGTTCGGAAAGCCCTCGGCACGCTCGCGCAGGATCGATTCGAAGAACGGCGAGAGGACACCGGCGAGCATACCGAAGGCCGTGGCATCGACGCCGCAGGGCTTGTTGCCCATCAGGTACGCCTTGTCGCCGAGCTGCACCGACAGTGCGAACAGCGAGCGCACGGCGAGGTCGACGTCGTCGTCGGGCGCGTGGCGGCCGAGGCCCGAGAGCAGATAGTTCTCGGCGACGCGGAATTGCGCATCCTCGCGCAGCTTCTCGCGGTTGTGCTCCGGTGCGCCGTCGAAGAAGTGCGCGGGACCCTTGGCGAAATTGACCGGGTCGACCCAGCGCGCCCCGACCAGTCCCCAGTAGACATGGTGCTCGATCATCCGTTCGAACGCCCAGGCCTGCGCACGCTCGGCCAGCGACAGGCCGGCGTCGAAATCGAAGCCGTAGCGCCGCTCGATATGGGCGCGGATGAAGGTGGAATCGGCCACCGCCTCACCGCCGTCGTCGATGAACGGCAGCTGCCCCTTGGGCGAGGCCGGCGGCATCGCCCGCTCCTTCCGGTAGGGCAATCCCGCCATCTTGAGCTGCACCTCCGTCTTGGTGACGAAGGGACTGATTTCCGGCAGGCCAAAGCCCGTGCCAAAGCCATAAAGCGTGATCATGCGAGCTCTCCTGAACCTCTCGAAAGTTGACGGAACCTAGCGACCGGCTGCTGCCACCATGGTGGCAGCAGCCGTGATATCTTCTGCGAAGCGGGCGCCCCGCCAGGCACGGCCCATCACATGGCGGACCAGCGCGTCCGCGGCCTGGACCAGCGAGCGTGTCACCACGCTTGCGAACGCCAATCGGAGGTCAACGGCCATGAGATCGAGCGAAACGAGGCGGCTGAGCGCCAATGCTTGCCAAATCTGGGCCTGCCAAAGCTGGGCGCGCCACAACGGAACGGCCGCGCCGAAATGGGTTGGAATGATCATGGATAAATCCTCTTCAGTCGATGTGTTGTCCCGGTATAGAACCCCCCTGCTGCCAACATCCTGTCAGCAGCCGCGCGCCGCCTTCTGAAAAGACCACAACAAGAGACCCCTCATGAGACGCGCCGATCGGCTGTTTCAAATCATCCAGGTGCTGAGGCGCACGCGTAAGCCGCTGACGGCGGACGCCATCGCGGCCGAGCTCGAAACCTCCAAGCGCACGATCTATCGCGACATCGCCACGCTGATCGGACAGCGCGTGCCGATCCGCGGTGAAGCCGGCATGGGCTACATCCTGGAAAAGGGTTTCGACCTGCCGCCCTTGATGCTGACACCCGACGAGATCGAGGCGGCAGTGCTGGGCGCACAATGGGTCGCCGGCCATGCCGATTCGGCACTGGCACGCGCCGCCGAAGATCTGATGGCCAAGATCGCCGACACCGTGCCTGAGCGCCTGCGTCCCTTTGTGCTGGAGCCGGCGAGCCGTGCGCGGCCAAGCTGGAACAGGGAGCCGGACCGTCTGGACATGGTCCGCACCCGCACCCAGATTCACGAAGGCAAGAAGATCATGCTGCGCTATCGCGACGAGCATGGCCGCGCCAGCGAGCGCATGATCTGGCCGATCTCGGTCGGCTATCTCGAAGCCGTGCGGCTGCTCGCAGCCTGGTGTGAGCTGCGCAGCGACTTCCGCAGCTTCCGCACCGACCGCGTCGTGGAGGCGAACTATCTCGACGAGAAATATCCGGAGCGACGCGACGTGCTGCGCGCAAGATGGCGGCAGAGCCTGGTCTGGGGCCCTCCCAAGGATACTTGAAGAACACGTGACGATGATGGAAGAGAACTCCCCCACCGATCCGTCGAGCTGTTGCCAGAGTTGCGGCGCTTGCTGCGGCTATTCGGCCAACTGGCCGCGCTTCTCGATCGAAAGCGACGAGGAGCTTGCCGCGATTCCGGAGACGCTGGTCAACGAACGCCAGTCCGGCATGCGTTGCGAGGGCGATCGCTGCTCGGCCTTGCAGGGGGACATTGGGAAAGCGACCGCGTGTGGCATCTATGCGATGCGGCCGGAGGTGTGCCGCACCTGCATGCCGGGCGATGCCGAATGCGCGATGGCGCGGCGGAAGTTCGGGCTGCCGGTGATAGAGGCCGCTTAGGCCGGAACGGCTTCGCTGATCTCGTCGTCGAATTCGTCCTCGAGCGGTGCGAGCACCGAGAGGGGCTTGGTCGACAGCGTGATCGGCTTGCGGCCGCCCGACAACGACGGCGAGGATTTCGCCGTGCCTTCGCGCGCCAACGCATAGAGCGTCGAACCGACGCGGCCGCCGTTCTCGATCAGGTCGCGTTCGTTGCAGCTCGCTGCGATCGCGACCGCCAGCGAGTGCAAATGGCTGCGGCGGTAGCAGAACAGCGCCAACCTGGCGCGCGCGTCAGGGGAAACACTCTCAACCAGCCTCGGCAGGCCACTTTCGCTGGCGCGATACATCTCGCCAAGGAGTTCGTCGCGGACCGGGCAGAAATCGCTTTCAAAGGTATCGCGGCTTGAAAACATTGCAGTTCTCCCTCAGGCACGGAAGATGCAGTGCAATTCTCTAATGAAAGGTTAACCACGCTGCCCGGTAGTCACCCGGGGTGGTTGCGCCCTGGCCGCGAATCAGCGGGGCTCCCGACCGAGTCCCTTGAAGGGCTGCGTAGCCCGGATGGAGCGCAGCGCAATCCGGGAAGGACGCAGTACGTGGCACGGGCCCCGGATTACGCCGCGCTCCATCCGGGCTACGAACTAGCCGCCGCCTAACGTGCGAGGCCGCCAGCCCTCAGTTCGCCGCCATGAAGATGGAGAGGCCAAAGCCGGTGAGATGGTGGAGGGCCTGGTCGACGCCGATCAAGGTCCAGAACCAGGGATGCGCAAGATCGACCCCGAAATTCGCCGAGACGAACCCCTTGGCGCGGTCGATCGTGATGTGGATCACGAAGTCGATCAGGGCCACAAACCAGAATTTCGGCGCCACGATCAGGATCAGCGGCAACGCAACCGCAAGGTGAACGAGGCAGTGCACCAGAAGCGGCAGGGCCCAACCGTGCTTCTGGTCCTTGCCGTGCGCCATCCAGGCGGTCTGGAGGACGAAATCGGCGATGATGTGCTTGAAAGTGAGCAGCAACATCCAGCCAATGAGCGCTTCGACCGGAATCGCCGATGACATGGGTGGAAACGACAAGCTAACGCCCTCATTGACGTGACAAGAAAAATTGGAGCGTTCAGCGCAACTTCTTCTTGGACCGGTTCTTGGACCGGTCAAATCGCCGGGACGTGCGATTTATGACATCTCCCGCGGCCGAATGCAGCCGGGGGGAACCGGAAAATCGCCAAGTGTGGCTAACTGGTGATAGGATGACCAATCGCCGCGGCGGCGTGGAGTAGGGTTACCGACGGCTCGAAATTTGCTTTCCGCTGCCTTCGCGCTATCATCGACGGCAGAGAATATCGTTCTTTTTTCAGGCGTTTACGAATTGCTGGGCGCCCGCCGCGATCACATCCGCGAGCCGCCCGCCACCGATAGAATAAGGCCAGAGTGCTGCCATGAGTACTGAAGGCCCCAATTCATCACCGACGGAGCCGCCGGCCCGGCGCCCCAAGGTGATCAAGACCAATCAGCAGCAGGTCTTCCTCTATGTCGTGCTGACCCTGCTGTTGTCGCTCGCCACCGTCTGGGTCGGCCGCGCCATGCTGCACAATTCGGAAACGCTGACCTTTGCCGTCGGCGCCCCCAACAGCGACGAGGCGCTGTTCGCGGCCAAGCTCGCCACCGTGCTGAAGACCAACGCCTCGCGCTTCCGGATCAAGATCGTCAACAACGCAGACAACGCCAAGGCGCTCGCACAGTTCGACCGCAAGCAGGCTGACCTTGCCGTCCTGCGCACCGACGCCAAAGTACCGCTGCGGGCGCGCACGCTCGCGATCCTCGAGCACGATCTCGTGCTTCTGCTCGGTCCCGGCAACAAGAAGATCAAGTCGATCGCCGAGTTGAAGAAGAAAAAGGTCGCGGTCCTCGCCGAGAACGAGTCCTCCCTCGCCTTCGTGCGCAGCATCCTCGACATCCCCGACGGTCCGGACGCCGCGAAAATCCAGATGGCGCCGCAGGGCGCAACGCTCGACAAGCTGTTTGCACCGTCAAACGGCTTTGGCGCGGTGATCGTCATCGTCCATGCCTCCAGGGCGGTGCGGGACAAGGCCTATGAGCAGGTCGCCAAGCGCGGCGGCTTCACGCTCAACGCGATCGACGAGGCCAAGGCGCTGGCGCGCAGAGTCCCGGGCATTTCCAGCGAGACGCTGACGGCGGGCACGCTGTCGACCTCGCCGCAAATTCCCGACGACGATCTCGACACGATCGGGCTCGAATGGCTGCTGGTCACGCAATCCAGGATGTCCCCGAGCACGGCAGGTGAGCTCGCACGCATCGTCTACGAGAACAAATCAGCGCTCGGGCTCGACAACAGCTTTGCCACCAGGATAGAGCCCGCCTCGACCGAGAAGGACGCCTTCGTGATGGCGCACCAGGGCGCGGCCGACTACATCAACGACGACACCAAATCGTTCATGGATAAGTACAGCGACCTGATGTATCTGGGCGCCGCCGCGCTCAGCGTCATCGGCTCGATCTTCGCTGCCATCTACGCCAAGATCACCCGCATCGCGCCAGAGAAGGCCAGCGAGCTCTCCACCGCTATCCTCGACATCGGCGAGCGGATCGAGCACGCCCACTCTCTGGATCAGCTCGAATGCCTCCAGGACGAACTGGAGGGCATTTTACGCGGGGCCGTCATCGGCCTGCGCGACGGCACGATCAGCACCGACGGGCTCGACACCTTCAAGCTCGGCTACGAATTCGTCCGCGACGAGATCGGCATGCGCCGCGACTATCTGAAACGTCATGCCGGCGAGACCGAAAAGACGGCGCGCGACGAAAGCCCTGCCCAGCACGACGACAGCAATGTCGTGGTGGTCAAGACCGCCCAGAGCGCCTGAGGGAGCCAGGCCGGTTAGGCCGTCCACCACTCTCCTGTCCCGGACAAGCTGCAATGCCAAAGGCGATGCAGCGCAGAGCCGGGACCCAGGAGCCGCAGCATGCGTTGCTGAATGGGCCCCGGCTCTGCAGCGCATCACTGCGTGCTGCGCTGCGTCCGGGGCACGAGGCCGAGGTCGTGACGACGCCATAGGCGCGAGCCCTGCCAGCAAGGTTGGGGCGCGCAAAAGTCCGATCAATATCCGGCCAGGGAACCGCCGCGATCTGCATCCGTTGGCTATCGGTTACACCCGGAGACCGCAGCATGCGTGCACTCCTCATCATCCTCCTCCTGGGAATGCTGGCGGCGGCCGGCTATTTCGCCTATTCCGCAATGGCGGTCGAAGGTGAGCCGATCCCGACGGAAGGCTATGTGGCCCTGGCGCTCGGGGCGGGGTTTTCCATCCTGGTCGGTGTCGGACTGATGGTGCTGTTGTTCTTCAGCAGCCGCCGCGGTTACGACGAGCCGCCACATTTCAGGTAGACGAGCTCGCCAGCAATGACCGCGCCGATCCGCGCGTCTCGGTGCAGCAGCGCCGATCACCCGCCGCCCATCGCCCCGTCGTTGACGGCCTCCGCCCGGGCGGGCACCTTGGCGCCGACGTCCCAGAAGGGACGCCGAAGACTTTGTCCCAACACCGATCTCGAGACCGAGCCGCCTTCCCGCATGTCCAAGCCGCTGATTTCTCCTATGGCCCAGTTCATGGCCGCCACGGCCGGCCGCAACATGACCAAGGCGGCCTATGTCGCGGTGACCGTCGGCGTACTCGGCATGGTGTTGCTGACGGACAAACGGGCCCATGAGGCGCACGGCTGGATCAACGGCCTGCTCTGGGCGTGCCTCGCCTATTTCATCTTCGAATGGCTGGTCCGGCTGCGCCATATGACGCAGCAGGGGCGGCTTTCGCTCTACATGTCCTCTTCTGCCGGGCTGGTTGACGCGATCGGAGCTCTGGCGGTGCCGGTCGCGCTGGTTCTCGGCGTCGAGCCCGGGACGGCCTGGCTGCTCGGCGTGCTCTGGGTGTTGAAGGTCATTCCGGGCATTCCGGGCCTGCGGCAGCTTCGCCGCGTGCTGGTGCTGGAATCGGGGCCGCTGGTGAGCGTGCTCGTGATCTTCCTGATGGTGGTCTTCCTCGCCTCCGTCGCCGAATATTTCCTGGAGCGGGACGTGCAGCCGCAGACCTTCGGCAGCGTGCCCGCCGCGCTGTGGTGGGCGGTGGTGACCCTGACGACGACAGGCTACGGCGACGTCGTGCCGGTCACGCCGCTGGGGCGCTTGGTGGCCGCCGCGGTGATGATCTCCGGCCTCGGCGTGTTCGGCCTTTGGACCGGTATTCTGGCGACCGGATTTGCCGCCGAGACCCGGCGGGACAATTTCCTCAAGACCTGGGAGGCCGTCAGCAAGGTGCCGTTCTTCGCGGCGCTCGGCCCCGCTGCGATTGCCGACGTCACCCACATGCTGCGGACCATGGAGCTGCCGGCGCGCACCATGATCATCCGTAAGGGGGCGCAGGGCGATTGCATGTATTTCATCGCCGCTGGCGAGGTCGAGGTCGACCTGCCCGGCAAGAAGGTTCAGCTCGGCGAAGGCGCCTTCTTCGGCGAGATGGCGCTGCTCGGCAACAACAAGCGCGGCGCCAACGTTTCGACCACGAAAGTATCGCGGCTTCTGGTGCTCGACCTGGTCGACTTCCGCGTGCTGATGGCACGGCACCCGGATCTCGCCGAGACCATCGACGCCGAGGCGAAACGGCGCGCGCTCGAAAACAGCTAAATGGAGACAAGAATGTCGGACATCACCGACGCAGCCACCGGCCCCCTGCTCGAACGCGACGGCGCGCGCGCCACCATCCGCCTCAACCGGCCCAAGCATCTCAACCGGCTCCAGGCGGAGGACCTTGACGAGCTCGTCAAACTGTTCGACCAGGTCGAGGCAGATCCCGCCATCCGCGTGCTGGTGCTGACCGGCACCGGCCGCGTCTTCTCCGCCGGTTATGATCTCAATTCGGTCGCCGAGCGCGCCGTCAGCGCAAACGAGCAGCAGAGCGCGGGCTCCGCCTTCGAGGTGGTCGTCAACCGGCTGGAGGATTTGGGCGTGCCGACGATCTGCCGGCTCAACGGCGGCGTCTACGGCGGCTCGACCGACCTCGCGCTCGCCTGCGATTTCCGCATCGGCGTCGACACTGCCGAGATGTTCATGCCGGCGGCGCGGCTCGGCCTGCATTATTACCCGAGCGGCATCAAACGCTACGTCACCCGGCTTGGCGTCGACAATGCGAAGAAGCTGTTCCTGACCGCGCAAAAGATCAGCGCGCCGGAGATGCTGCGCATCGGCTATCTCACCGCCATGGTGCCGGAAGAGACGCTCGACGAGGAGGTCAACCGGCTCGTCACGATTCTCGCCGGCAACGCGCCGCAGGCCATGCGCGGCATGAAGCGTGCGATCAACGAATTCGCCCGCGGCGAGCTCGATGATCGCGCCGCCGACCAACGCCACCGCGACAGCATGCGCGGCGATGAGATCAAGGAAGGCATCAAGGCGTTCGCGGAGAAGCGAGCGCCAAAATTCTGATCACGCCCGCTTCGACCGCATCGCGCGCACCTGCGTGAGCTTGGGATCTCGGACAAGCGCCTGATAGCGTTTGCTGTCGATGGCGTAGATCGCGATCCGGCCCTCGCTATCGGCATGAACGCCCCATCCGAAGCGCTTGCCCAGGCTCGACGCCCTCATGCACGCTTGCCCCCGAGAGAAGAACGCTTCGCGGGCCGCATGCTTCTCCGCTTTGGTCGCCTTCACATCGAGCTCGCGTCCGGGCGCAGACGTCGCGAAGATAACGTCGTCGGACGAGTATTTGTAGGGTGCCTTGGCGATCATCACGTATTGCAGGCACGCCACCGTGGGCTTTCCCCCGCGCAACGGCGGCTCCTCGCCAGTACGCGCGGGACAGTCTTCGGCAACCCGGATGAAGGTGTTGAAGCAGTTGGTCGTGTGCATCGGCTTCGTCATCTGCCACCTTGTATCATTCAGCCCCCAACGGCCGCAGCATGCTGCGCCGCCATCTCGTCATCCGCCGCATTGATGCGCTGGTACGCGGGCCGCGCGGTCATACGTTCGGCATAGCGCACGAACACGTCCTTTTTCGGCACGAGGCCGAACATCATGGTCCAGCTGAATGCGACGCCCCACAGCACATCGGCAGCCGTCATCCGCTCGCCGAGCAGATACGGCCCCTTCGACAGCTGCGCTTCGAGCGCGCCGAGCATGGTGTCGTAGTCGGCATAGGGCGAATGCGTGATGGGGGCCGGCTCGCGCTGCATGAATTTGTCGATCAGCGCCGGCTCGAAGGATGAGCCGTAATAGGCGATCCAGCGCAGATAAGGGCCCCGCAACGGATCGTTCAGAGCGGGCGTCAGACCTGCCTGCGGAAACAGATCCGCGAGAAAGATGGTGATCGCGACCTGCTCGGTCACCAGGGCGTCGCCATGACGGACCGCCGGGACCTTGCCGAGCGGATTGATAGCGAGATAAGCGGGCTGACGCTGCTCGCCAGCCTTCATGTTGAGGAGGTGGAGATCGTAGGGCGCCCCCAGTTCCTCCAGCAGCACCCGCGTGCCGGTGGCGCGGCTTTGCGGCGAGTAATACAGCGTGATGCGGTTCGGATCGGTCATGGCAGGTCTGGTCATAGCAGGTCTGGTCATGGCAGGTCTCCTGGGGCGTCGTCTGACTAGGCGCATCTTGTAGAGGCCGATACCTGACATCCTGTGTCAGGTATGATTTAAAGAACCATGCGCGCGAGCCGGATGCTGTCGATCCTCACCACCCTCCAGGCCAGGGGGCAGGTCACCGCGCCCGAACTCGCGGAGGCCTGCGAGGTGTCGGTGCGCACGATCTATCGCGACATCGACGCGCTCGCCGCGTCCGGCGTTCCCGTTTACGCCGATCGCGGCGCGGAGGGCGGCTATCGCCTGCTCGACGGCTACCGCGTGCGGCTGAACGGTCTGTCGCAGATCGAGGCAGGCGCGCTGTTCCTGGCCGGATTGCCGG
>NZ_JALBGZ010000170.1:0-9941 GCF_023006515.1 Bradyrhizobium sp. PRIMUS42 | reverse complement strand
GGTCGCGACCCGGATCGCGCCATTGTCGGATGCGGCGATTGCCTCCGCGCTGCTGCGCGAGCAGCGCCGCCACGGCCAGAGCTTCCTGATTTGTCCGCGCATCCAGGATCTCGATCCCATGCTGGCGCGGGTGCAGGCGGCGGCGGGCGACCTTCGCATCGTCTGCCTGCACGGCAGATTGGCGGCCGACGAGATCGACGACCGCATGATGAGCTTCGTCGAGGGCAGGGCCGACGTCCTGCTCGCGACCAACATCGTCGAGAGCGGCCTCGATATTCCCCGAGCGAACACCATCGTGGTCTGCTGGCCGGAGAAGTTCGGCCTCGCCCAGCTGCATCAGCTGCGCGGGCGCGTCGGCCGTGGCGGCATCCGCGCCTTCGCCCATCTCCTGACCGAGACGCAGTCCGGGCAATCCGAGAAGCGGCTGGCGGTGCTCGAAGAGTTCAGCCGGCCCGGCGCGGGCTTTGCCATCAGCGAGCGCGACCTGGACCTGCGAGGCGCGGGCGATTTGTTTTCGGAGCAGCAATCCGGCCACGTCCAGGTGTTCGGGCCCGTGCTCTACAGCCACCTCCTGAAGATGGCTTCGGAGAAGCTCGACGAAGGGCAGGCCGTGTGGGTGCCGGACCTGAACCTGCCGGTCGCGGACATGCTGCCCGAGACCTACGTGCAGTCCGAGCCGGTGCGTCTCGAACTCTATGCGCGCGCCGCAAGATGCACTGACGAGGATGACCTCGAAGACCTCGAGGAGGAGACCTCCCGCCGCTTCGGCCCGCTGCCGAAGGTCGCGCGCGACTTCTTCGCCGCAGCCAGGCTCAGGTTCGAATGCAAGCGGCGCGGCATCATCCGTCTCGACGTCGGCCCTGAGGCGGCGGCCGCGACGTTCCTGCCGGGACGCTTGCGGAAGTCGCGGGGCAAGTCACTGCAACGCGACGGTGATCGCGTGGTCTATCACGCCAAGATGCAGGACGCGCCGTTCGAGCGGGTGGAGGAGCTGTTCGAGCTGCTGGACGAAGGGTAGAGGCTCGCGCCTTCGTCAGCACGGATACCTTCGATTGGCAGACCTGGAACTCTTGCAGCGGCGGGCTTCTGCAACCGCGAATTCATGGCGGGAACCCGGCCCCATCATTATGGTTAATGAAGCTTGGCGATGGAGATTGTCCGATGTCCCGTGCCATCCCTCCGATCATTGTCGCGATTATCGCAACCTCGTTTCTGTGGGGTCTGGCGCAAGCAGGCGGCGCAATTGCCGGGTCCGGGGGAGCGGGCATGGGGACGGGAGCGGGTAGCGCCGGCGGGTCGGCACCTTCCGGAATGGGGACGAGTGCAGGCAATGCGGGTCCCTCAGCGCCTCCAGGGATGGGGACGAAAGACACCGCCCCCGGTGGAAATCTGGGCACCGACGGCCAACCGATCAATCCGAACGTTCAGTCCGCCACGCCCGCAAGGTCGCGGGCGGCAGCCCAGGCCGCGAAAAATGCCGGGGTCGGTCACGCTCCAAATGGTCTGCCGATCGGCGCAATTGGGAGCGGCACGAGCAATGAGGATCAAATGGCCACTGTCTCCTCCCGAAACAGCTTCCGGCCGGCAACACAGGCTCAAGGAAACACCAATGTTGGTTCAGAAGGTCCGCCAGGGAGAGGCGCGAGCCTTTCGGACCGGATCAGACTGCCGCGAGCCGCACGAGCTGGGGACAAGGTGCTCGACGCCAAAGCGCAGGTCGAGCGACGAACAACTGTGTCGCCCAGACGCGTTCCGGGCCCGATACGGCCAGGTTTGTAGCCTGCGAGCGAAGGGACGAAGAGACAGGCACGGCGCAATGCGTCGTCGCCCTCGACCACGGCCCGATGCGGGACGCGCTGCTCGAACGGTGGAGGAGCTGTTCGATCTGCTGGACGAGGGTGGGGCACATCAAAACTGCGAAAACAACCCCATGCACAGTAGCTAAGTGCTGCTGGGGCAAGGCGTTTTGAATCCGGCGGGAGGGCGCGTTTGTGCCGTCGAGCAAAACAGGAGTATTCTGCCAGCTTCGGAAACTTCGTCTTTCGGAATGTTGAGCCAGCAACGGCTGCCGTAGGGTGGGCAAAGGCGCGAAGCGCCGTGCCCACGATTTTTCCGATCCGGCCACAGATGCGTGGGCACGCTTCGCTTTGGCCACCCTACGGCAGTGTCAACGTAAAGCCTCTGCTCTTCGCTCACCCCCGTAATCGGCCGGGGTGGCCCGGCCCGTCAGCCGGCCACGTCGCTAACGTGGAATTAATCCGAAAAGCCTACAATTCTAGGCAGTTGTGTATGGGTGCTGCGTAAAGGGTGCGTCGTGAGGGCGTTCCAGGGGCGGCTTCCTTTTGCTCGCTCACTGGGGTCAATGCAAATGACCACGACCTTCGAAACGGCAAGCTTCGCCGAAGAACTCGACGCTGCAGCCCTTGCCGCCGCCGCAGCAGCGCACGAACCCGCAGCCCCGGAAGCTCCAGTCTCGAGCAAGAGATCCAGCCGGAAATCGGTGCTGGCCTTCTCGGTGTGCGCCCTGGCCATCAACGGCGCGGCGGCGATCTACACGTCGCCCTCTGATTTTTCCTCGCTGAATGTCGGCCGCTTGGCTGAACTGCTTCCGCGCCTGGAAGCGTCCGTGCCAAAGCCGGATCCGGTTGTCGCTGCCTTGAGGGACATTCAGGCGGCCCAGCAGCAACACACCGCGATGCTGCAGCAGAACAATCAGGCATCGGATCAGAACTCGGTTTTGCTGCAGCAGGATTCAATGTTGCTGCTGTCGCTGCGACAGAGCATCACGGACGAACGGGTCGATGTGAAGAAGATATCTTCGCAGCTGTCCACACTGATCGCGAAGGTCGACTCGCTGCAAAATACAATGATGTCGGACGTCACGTCGTCCATTCGACGAGCGCATGCGCGCTATGGACTGCCCGCAGCGATGCGCAAACGGCTGGTTCGGGAGCCGAAGTCGGTGGGGCCTGTTTCGGTTGGCGGCGCTCCGCTGAGTGTGCCGGCTGCGGTTTCGGCGCCCGAGAGCTAGTGCGTAGGATGGGTTGAGCTCTTGCGAAACCCAAACTCCTTGCGATCGGCGTCGCTGTGATCCGCGATCGATGATCAGAGCGACCCTCAAAAGGGCCGCGGAGGGACCGACCGAGTTGCCAGCGATGGGTTTCGCAAGCGCTCAACCCATCCTACAGGCTGTCACGGTGGTCTCACTTCAAGGCGTGATCGATCTTGTGCCCCAAATGCCCGGTGTCGTGATCGCGGCGCAACTGGCTCAGCGACGTCTCGTTCAGTTGGGCCAGGACCTCGCTGAGTGGCGTCGCATCGGGATACCCGGCGGCAAAACCCTTTCCGTAGATCTTGCGCAATGTGCCGACCAGCGTGTTGCCGTGCTTCTTGCTGATACTGCCATCCTTGTCCCGGTGGCGGCCATCCAGGCCCTGTTCCTTCATGTGCCTCTCCCTTGCGGCGTCTTAAGCGCCTGGAGGGAGCCTGCTCCCAAACGGGTTGACTGGCAAATGGCATCGCGCGCGGCAGTCGAGGGCGGCCACCACGGCAGGAGCCAGCGCTTCTCTCTCGTGCTTGTGAAGCCGCAAAGGATTGTGGCGAACCGATCGGCGCATCAGATCACAGCGGGCGATTGCTCGACTGGAGCTGATGCGATGCGCTCTCTTTTTGCCACGGGTCTGTTGCTGGTGCTGTGCAGCTCCGCAAACGCCGCAACGGTGCATCACGCCCGCGCACGCCATCCTGCAGCGGAGCGGCCTCGCGCGAACACGACTCCGCCGGCGCGCTTCGCCGTCCCCGGCTGGAGCGACGATGCAACGCTGCGCTGGCTGAACAGCGCCTCGTCAAACGTCGGCCGAGGTGGATAGCGGCGGAAACAGGCGCCGGTGCTCGCTCGAATGGCGCCGAAGGATGGGGTGGCTAGGCGGCCTGCTCTTCAAACGAGGTGTAGACCCGGCCGCTGGGATCGACGACCTGAACGTCCCAGCACCCGTCCTCGATGAGCTCTTTGGCCTTCTTGAGGGCGGCGGGAAGTGTCAGCCGCTTGAGACTGACCACGCCCGCCGTGTCGAAACCGTTGATTTCAAACATGCCGCTCCTCCGGTTTTGCTGAATCCTACACGTTTCCGGTGGGTTGTCAGCGGCTTTTTGAGGGAGGGCTCTTGGAACGGCCGCAGATGCCAAGCAATGGCAGTGTGCGGCAGTTGAGTACGTAGAGCGCGCTATCACCGCAATTCCGGCCTCAAGCCAGCGGGATGGTGTCCACCCGCAGACAGGGACGGCACTGGTAGGCATGCACTGCGGGAAACGTGAAGATTGCCGGTAGCGTCGCCAGAAACGTCATCGGCCGTCTGCACTTGGAGCAGATCAGAACGGGCGGACTGTCTTCCTCTGCGCAAATCATCGCCACAATGCCCGGAGGGGGAGGGCATAATAGGCGCCTGTTGGGTGTAGTTCATCTCGGGGTGACTACTGGACTCTATCGGAATCTGGCGTGTTTTTGCGAGGAAGGGGGCGTTGGCCTCGCATCGACGAAGTCGACACCGCAGCCACAGCGCGTAGGATGGGTCGTGGTTTATTTCCCGGATTTCTTAAGAAGTCTGATGCGTTCCGTCACGGTTGCCGCCAGCTCAGGAAAAGGCAGGCAAGCTTCCGGATAGGGAGTCTTGGCTCCCAAGGTTTTGTCTTCATTAGTACCAATGAGAACTTGGAGCTTGCTGATATCGTTCGAACGCATGTGATCTTCACAAGCCGCGGCCTTAAGCGAGACTATGATGATCTTGACGTCGTCATCATGTTTGATCGTCGCGTATTTGATCCGCGACTTCTCGAATTTTTCAATGGCCGTCTTGTAATCATCCGCCTTGTACGCCTCATTACCTTCTTTCCAGAGGGCCAAACCCTCGTCCTGAATTTTGGCCGCTTTCACGGGGGCAGTGACAAAACTTGCCGGTCGACATCCGAGAGCGCAGCTCGGCGGACCATACTACGATGACCGTGCACTAAGTATACGCGGAGTCGTGCACTCATCCGAATGACCGCAGCCTGAAGAGTGATGGACGACAGGGTTGAGTGCACTGTCACCACAATGGTAGGATGGATTGAGCTTATACGAAGCGCTTTACTGGCATTCGGTCGGTCACTCCGCGGCCTTCTAAGGATTTCTTCGATAATCAATCGCGGATCGCAGTGGCGCCGTTCGCAACGATTGATGGGTTTCGCAAGAGCTCAACCCATCCTACGCGCTATTGATATGGTAGGATAGACTCGGCGCTAGAAGCGAAAATAGATGAACTCAAAGCTTTCGCTCGCGTTCAACGCGAGCACGGCGCAAGCCGCGAGAAAGCCAAGACCGACGGCGTAGACTGGTCTTGCTAGAAGTCGCGACACGAGAGTGGACGTGTTGGGAAGCACAAAGGCAAGCAGCCCGGCGAGGCTCACGATCACCGCCGAGAAGCGGAGGTCTAAGTGGGCGTCAGTGCCGTCCCGCCTTAGCCAAAGCAACGCGTCGTAGATATGCCTGGCCGCCTCGAAATGTTGCGCTCTGAAGAGCACCCAGCAGAAGACGACGAACAAAAAGGTGAGAGGTCCGCATATTAGTGCGGGCGTCGGGAGCTTTGAGCGGCGCCAGAGGGTCTCGAAGCCGAGTCCGATGCCATGCAAGGCACCCCAGGCGATGAAGGTCAGGCCGGCGCCGTGCCACAGGCCACCGAGGGTCATCGTTGCGAACAGGGCGCAAAGCTGAACCGCGGGGCCGTGCCGGTTTCCGCCGAGGGGGATATAAAGGTAGTCGCGCAGGAAACGTGACAGTGTCATGTGCCAGCGTCGCCAGAAGCCCTGGAGCGACGTTGCGCGGTAGGGCGCATCGAAGTTCTGCGGCAAGGTGATGCCGAACAGCAGAGCTGATCCGATGGCCATGTCGGTATAGCCGGAGAAATCGAAGAAGATTTGGAACGTAAAAGCGAGTGTGCCGAGCCATGCATCGACTGGCCTAACCGGCGACGAAGCAGCCATTGCAAAGACCGGATTGGCGATGGCTGCGAGTTGATCCCCCAACATGACCTTCTGACAAAGCCCGAAAATGATTAACGTCAGGCCGCAAGCCGCGCGTCGCCACTGTTCGCTGTCGTCAGGCAAAGGTGAAACATCAAAGGGCGAAGCGGCGAACTGATGCATCACCTCACGCCATCTGACCAGCGGGCCGGCAAGGACCTGAGGAAAGAAAGCGATGTAGAGACCGTACTCGATGAGCGTGTATTGCGGCGCAAGTTTTCGTCGAAGATCCGTCAGGTACATGACGTGATGAAAAGTGAAGAAGGAAATGCCAAGCGGCAGCGCGATATCGAAATGTAGCGCGCCCCACCGCATTGGCAGCAGTGCGAATAGGAAGTTAAGATACTTGAAAACCGCGAGCACGATGACGTTGGCCGAAATGGCGCCAACAACGATCCAGAGCAGCCCCGCAGAAATAAACCAGCGTGCGGCGAGCCAGTTCAGCAGGATTGACAGAACGATCAACGGAATGAAGTGCCAATCCCAATAGCCGTAAAAGGCGATCGAAATCGCAAGCAGAATGACGAGTCGGTAGCGGGGGAACCATTTTGATGCGCCGAGATACACGAGCCACGCAGCAGGAAGGAAAACTGCGAGGTAGCTAAACGAGTTGAATAGCAAGCTACGGCCCCTTCACTGCAATCGGAATTGCCCGAGCAATGTCCTCTTCGATCTGCGCGGCATAGGACCGTCGATAGTGGATGGGATCGAAAAAATTTGCAGGGTCGCTGTTTGCGGGTCGATCAGCTCCTGACCAATCGAGAATTGCGGCGTTTGGGAGGGAATTGGCTGCTTGGGCAAGCTTCAGCTTGCAGTCGCGGTCTGTTTTTTCGGCAGCGCTTCCTGGAGCAGGCGTATAGCTGATGTACCGTGGCGTCCACAAAAGGACGAAAAACGCGCGCGACGGTCGCTCGATGTGGTCTATGAGCCGTTGAACGGCCGGAAAACTGTTGGTTGGATTAGTGGATTTCTCAGGTCTAGAGCCTCCGTTTAGACGAGAGCGGACGAAGTTGACATCGTTGTAGCTCGCCTGCTCGAACGGGCCGATAAGTTTGTGGTAGCCATCGACCGCAATGTACGGACTGTAGTGCGAGGCTTTTGTGGTTTGCCGGGCCGCGAGGACAGTCTTGAACATTTCGAACGACGTGGCGCCTGCGAGGCCCCACAGATAGTGTGTCAATGAGGAATAGAGCCAAAACGGAAAGGGCCTGCGCTCGCTGTAATCAGCGTCGCACCATGTTTCTGGCAACAGCGCCACGACCACAATCCTAGCATCGTCATGATGTGCCAGAAAGAACGTCATCGTCGCGAGTGAGGCAGGCGCACCCGAGCCGGAGATGGAGAGTGTCACAAAGCGCTGTCCGGTCAGCTTGCTCAAACTCTGTGGCGTCAGAGGCATCGACGCGGAGTTGCCGATGACCACTGAGTTGAACTGAGGATCAATCGCCCGTGACACCATCGCAGGTCGTTCTTCGTCGAATCCGACGTCTTCGCTCTTGCTAAGACCTAGACGACCGAACGGATCGATCGCGACAGCGGTGCTAAATGCCCCGACAAGACCGATAGCCATCGAAACGGCGCCAACGGCAATCCAGGAGCGCCAGCGCGCGGTTCGAGAACAATCAATCAAAAGCAGCCGTGCCACACTTTGTGCGCGCATGCGCAACTTATAGCTGAATACACCAATAAGTTGTGGCGTCCAGAGGCGCGCCACCCTCGATTGTGTCTCGGCCTCCCGCTGGGAGTGCCTGAGCAGCTTCTGTTCGGGAGCTTTACATGGGGGCCGTGAGTTCAGCCGGCCCGTAACGTCTTCGTCGATTAAGTGGTGAGCGCGCTGGGGCTCGAACCCAGGACCCCGTGATTAAAAGTCACGTGCTCTACCGGCTGAGCTACGCGCTCCCATGGCCGCTGATGGCTTCCTAAGAGATCGCCATCGTGGTCGGACATCGAGAAGCATGTCTTGCCCAACGCTTAAGGGCGTCGCGAGGAAAAACCGGCTGTTTCCGGATCATGCTCTCCAATTGCGGCGACAGTGAACTAAATATGCAGCCGCGCACTCATCCGAATGACCGCAACCGGCAAGGGGGGTGAACGTGACGGGGTTTAGTGCACTGTCACCGTAGTCGTAATAGCAAAAAGCCAATCTCTGGTTCGCTCCACGGGGAATCGGCGACTTGCATCGGGCAAATGCCGCCTGATTAATCATTAAAATATTAAAATAGAATTAAATAAATTAAATGATGGACGGGATTGAAATTTGGATTAGGATGAGAACACTTGGCGCCGGACGAACGCGTCAAGGACCTCCTAGAAGCGGCCCCATCATCCTGCCCCTGCTTACGCCACCAAGGATGTAAGGGCCGCTTCTTTGGCAAATTGTGAGGCGAATCATGCAGTTCTTGTCACTAGGTGATTTGTTTCTCATCTCCGCAGCAACGGGTACGCTCCTACTGGTTGAGATCGGAGTTTTGATCATTGTGGGCGTGATCTGAGCCGGACGTTCTTCGGTCAATTTCAATTCAGCGCTCCCCGGGGCTGGCCTTTTTCATGCCTATATCGCAAGCTGCGGGTTGCCTCGATCGAAGTCAGGCCGGAGGTCGGCGCCGCGGCCGCCGCAACCTGCGCAGACGAAGCGCGGCTCGATATCAGACAGCCGCACCTCGTCCTGCCATCGATGGGCTTCTAGCGCTGTGTGATGGCCGCAGTGGCAATAGACCAGCACGCCGCGAACGCTCATGCCGGGCATCTCCCCGAAGGTGATCTTCACTGGTTGGCCGTCTGCGTGCGTAGGCGTGCGGCTTGATCTGCCGCGGCATGCCGCCATCAAAGCGAATCGCAAGTACCTCGCAAATTATCGAGACCTATTGGCGCGGAGCGAGCGCGAACTACTGCCCGTCGTGGATGTGGAGAACTAAGCACGCGGCTTCTTTGCCGCGCAGAACGTCGCAACGGGACTACGGTGACAGTGCCCCCTCATGCAGTCGTCCGGACAGTGCCGCGGCGAAGCAAGAACTTCGAGCTTCAGGGTTGGGTGCACTCACCGTATTCTACTCCGTGATCCCGGCCGCGTTTGAGGACGGCTCCGGCACCAGGGGCGACAACGTCAGCCGTGGCCTTTGGGACGGAGCAGCCTCGCGGACGACGTGGATTTTTACTCCCGCAAGGGACTTTCCGGCGCTCTAATGCAGGACGCGCGAGGCTTCGGCGGCCTGGACCCTTTCTTTCAGGTCTTCGAGCTCATTGATCGCGTCCAGCAATCTGACCAGCTTGCGCGCGATATGCTTCAAACTGGGCCTTGGGCGTCGGGGAACAGGAACTCGTTGTGCCATCGGTGCACGCCTCCATGCTTGAGAGGTCTCTCTGGCAAGAGGCGCGCCAAGGCGCCCGGGAGCGCGGAAACGGTCTTCAAGTAATTGATCCGGCTTTTGGTGAGCGCGCTGGGGCTCGAACCCAGGACCCCGTGATTAAAAGTCACGTGCTCTACCGGCTGAGCTACGCGCTCCCATGGCCGCTGATGGCTTGAAGAGATCGCCATCGTGTTCGGACATTCGAGAAGCATGTCTTGCCGCAACGCTAAAGGGCGTCGCGAGGAAAAACCGGCTGTTTCCGGATCATGCTCTCGGCCTGCGCTGTGTAGGGGGAGTGGCTGCGCAGGTCAATAGTGCGGGGCGCTGCCGAAAGTCTCGGCAGCAGCGGGGATTTGCTCGCGGTCTCCACGCCTTAGGCCGGAATTCTCAACCCGATTGGCGGGCCGCCATCCCCGTCGAAGAGCACGTGACTTTTGATCACGAGGCCCCAACTGGATGGGCGCCCGTCAGTTCGTCTCCCGCCGCACCTCGTTCGGCACCGGCTGCGCGGAACCGCCCGGGTGGGGCAGCGCGACCGGG
>NZ_JALBGZ010000016.1:0-33015 GCF_023006515.1 Bradyrhizobium sp. PRIMUS42 | reverse complement strand
CGGCTGCGCGGGCACGGCAACGAGAAGGCGGCCGACCAGGCTGCGGTGGATGCGATGCGCCGCGAGCTCAACAAGCTCCCGATCGAGGGCACCATCGTGATCGGCGAGGGCGAGCGCGACGAGGCGCCGATGCTCTTCATCGGCGAGAAAGTTGGCCTGAACGCCGGCCCGCAGGTCGACATTGCGGTCGATCCGCTCGAAGGCACCACGCTGTGCGCCAAGAACATGCCGGGCTCGATTGCCACGATGGCGATGGCCGACGGCGGCACGCTGCTGCACGCCCCCGACGTCTACATGCAGAAGCTCGCGATCGGTCCGGGTTACGGCAAGGGCGTCGTCGATCTCGATGCGACACCGGCCGACAACGTCCGCCGCCTCGCCAAGGCCAAGGGTGTCCAGCCTGAGGGCATCACGGTTCTCGTGCTCGATCGTCCGCGCCATGCCAGCATCATCGAAAGCGTGCGCTCGACCGGCGCCGCCGTGCGCCTGATCACCGACGGCGACGTCGCCGGCGTGATCCATTGCGCCGATCCTGATAATACCGGCGTCGACATGTATCTCGGCACCGGCGGCGCGCCTGAAGGCGTGCTCGCGGCTGTGGCGCTGCGCTGCATCGGCGGCCAGATGCAGTGCCGCCTCATCCTCGATTCCGACGAGAAGCGCGAGCGCGCCGCCAAGATGGGCGTCAACGATCCCAAGATGATCTACGGCATCGAGGACATGGCACGCGGCGACTGCCTGTTCGCCGCCACCGGCGTCACCACGGGCTCGCTGCTCTCGGGTGTCAAATTCCGCAAGGACGGCGTGATCGAGACCGAGACGGTGGTGATGCGCTCCGTCACCGGCACCGTGCGCTACATCAAGGCCGAGCACCGCGAGCTGGCCAAGTTCCATCTGGACTAAGCGATGTAACAACAACTACCGTCATTCCGGAGCTCGCAAAGCGAGACCCGGAATCCATCGGGCCGCGGAGCCCGGTGCGAAATGGATTCCGGGCTCGCGCTCTGCGCGCCCCGGAATGATAACAAGAACAATCAGGGAAAGCGCACATGTCGGATCTCTCGGCCGTCAAAGCCCTCGTGTTCGACGTGTTCGGCACTGTGGTGGACTGGCGCACCAGTCTGATCACAGACTTCATGTGGTGGGGCAAACAGCGCGGCATCGCCGCCGACTGGACCGCTTTGGTCGACGGCTGGCGCGGCATGTACATGGCCTCGATGGACGACGTGCGCAAACATCCCGAGCGTGGCTATGTCATGCTCGATGATCTGCACCGCCGCTCGCTGGAAAAGCTGATCGATCAATTCTCGATCAAGGGTCTCACCGAGGCCGATCTCGATCATCTCACCAAAGGCTGGCACCGCCTGCACGCCTGGCCCGACAGCGTCGCGGGCCTGACCCGGTTGAAAACAAAATTCGTGATCTCGCCGCTCTCGAACGGCAACGTCGCGCTGCTCACCAACATGGCGAAGTTCACCGGCCTGCCGTGGGATCTGATCCTGTCGGCCGAGCTGTTCGCGCATTACAAGCCCGATCCCGAGACCTATCTCGGCGCTGCGCGCCTGCTCGGCCTCAAGCCGGAAGAGGTGATGATGGTCGCCGCCCACAACGGCGATCTCGCAGCTGCGCAGAAGAACGGGCTGAAGACCGCCTTCGTGGCACGGCCGACAGAGTATGGGCCGCTTCAGAAGGTCGATTTCGAGGCGACCGGCAACTGGGATATCGTCGCGAAGGACTTTGGCGGGATCGCGGATAAGCTCGCCTGCTAATTCCATCCTGCTTTAGGGCGATTGCCGACGACGTTGCGCGGCGTTCTTCAAGCGCTTGCTGTCGCGCGCGTCCTGGCCGCCTGCCAGACGTTGCTGAGCAAGGCCGGGACAAGGCCGTGCGCGGGACACTGATTCCAGGCACCGGCAAAGAATGCGAAGCCCGGGTCGGAGGCGCGTTGCTGCCGGGCATTTTCGACCGCCAGCATGACCAGCGTGCGCGACCGCAGCCGGATCAGACCGATGAAGTCTCCGTCGCGCGCCTCGCGGACCACGCGCGCCGGCGCGCGCAGGGTGCGAAACAGCGCGTCCTTCGGCTCGATCTTCGTCAGATTGTCGCCATGGAGCGCCAGCTCGCGCATCAGCTCGATCGATTTCACGATGTTGTCCATTGCGAGCGCAGTTGCGTGCGCGCAAGCCATGTTGCCGCGCGAGGCCGCCTGGATTTGATCGAGCGCTGCCTTCAGCGCGCCGCTGCGCCTGATCCAGGCTGCACGCAGCGGCCAGGCCGACAACCAGGCCTGCAACGTGCGCGCGGCGGCGTAGGACTCCTCGCTCGCGACATAGTCAGGGAAGAACAGCCGGCCTACGGCCTGCTGTACAACGACGCCCATGCTGCGATGCGCGCGCCGGCCGCCGACGTAATTGCCGAGCTCGGTGATCTCCGGCGCGATCTGTTGCAACAGCGCATCGGTATTCGAAAGGGCGGATTCGAGCGAGGCCTGATGCGAAGCGCGCAGCGGATCATGCCGGTCGCGAAATGCCGGCCAGATGTCGCCATCGGGGCCGCGGAAAACCGCGAGCTTTGCCGCGACCGAGCGATTGAACAGGCCTCCGCGGCCGGACAGCGAGCGAGTGACCGTAGCCGCATCGTTGACGCGGAGGAGTTCGTCCGGCTTGCGGACGAGGGCGAGGCGGACAAGGCCCGGAATGGTTATGATGAGGGCCACGCCGAGCCTCGCAGCACGTTCCAGGGGGCAAAGGCGTTGTTGACGCCCTCGAGCGCCGGGCCGAGCTGCGGCACATGCCGCAGCAGCACTGATTTCATTCCGTTGTTCTGGATCCAGTCCAGACCGAAATCAGTGTAGATTTCCGCCCGGTAGTCGTCTGTGAAGAAGCGGTCGCTCTTGAGGCGCCGCGATGCCATCAGGATGAAGATGCGGAAGGCGGTATCGCTGAAGCCAAAACCGTCCGGCAGATCCTCGGCCAACAGTCCGACCATCAGATCGACGCGGTCAACGTCGCCCTTGTAGATCGCGCGCATCTTCTTTGCCGCGCCGGGAATGCTGGTGATCTCCTCGAATGTCCTGACCCGCTTCTTGCCAACCAGCTCGCGGAACCGGTTGTAGCGCGGCACGCCGCGCTCGCGGTCGCGCATGATATCGATGGCGGCCATGTCGAGCAGCGGTTGGCCGTCCTTTTCGAACTG
Organism: Bradyrhizobium sp. PRIMUS42; assembly: GCF_023006515.1. NCBI lineage: Bacteria > Pseudomonadati > Pseudomonadota > Alphaproteobacteria > Hyphomicrobiales > Nitrobacteraceae > Bradyrhizobium > Bradyrhizobium sp. PRIMUS42. The sequence goes on along the minus strand of NZ_JALBGZ010000016.1, from coordinate 29,820 downwards.
GCGGAGGAAGTTGGGGTAATTGTGCAAGCGAATGGCGCCGGGATGTGCCGTGCCGAACGAGTACAGCAGGTCGACGAAGCCGTGCGTCTCCATGAACTTGCGGGTGGCGCGTCCCTGCATATCGACCAGCTTGCAGTGTTCAACTCCCGCAGCGCCGATCCGTCGCACATCCATGTCATCAGGGATCAGCGGGTGCAGGCGATAGACCGCGGTGAATTCCTCGGTCATTGCGTAGGGCGCGCTATGCTGATCCGTCGGGGAGCGGATGATGCCATAGGCGGCTTCGCTGTTCTTGCCGAGCACTGCTCGCAGCACCCGGCACGGTATCCCCGACCAGTTGGCGCGCATGCTGAAGTCCAGCGCAGGATGGCCGAGGATGCCCGGCGTCCATTCGATGGTGTGGATCTTGGCGATCAGGGCCGCGTTGATCAGGCGCGCGCGCTGGAATAGTTCCTCGTCATTCCAGCTCGGATACCGTGTCTTCAGGCCATCGCAGATGACATTGTGCTCACGCGCGAACAGATTGTGGAGCAGGCTGAGCCCGACCCACCAATTGTCGGAGAATCCGGTGAGATCGGCGCCCGGATGAGCTGGATCGGCGGGAAGCATTCCATCGCTGCCGACCTCGATCTTTCCGTCGACCTTGGAACGGATTTCCATCTGTCGGTCGCGATTGCTGCCGTAGATCTGTCCGGCGTCCCACCAGTGCGAATTGAAATTGCGGAATGTGGGTGTTGCGCCCAGCCATGGTTCACGCGGCGTTCGGTCGGGGACAGTCCGGCGAATCCTCATGCAGCCGTCGACCCGTTCGTCTTCGGGCCAGGTATCGCCCGGCTTCAATGGGATTTTGAACTCGTTTTCCGGCTCGGGAACCCCATGACTGAACCAATTATGCGTTTCGAACTGGATCCAGGCGGCGGCCAACAGATTGAGGCTGGTCGCGGGAATGAAGGTGTCGCGCGCCAGCAATTCCATCGAAATCACGCGCGGGCTGGGTTCGAGCAGGTCGTCTACGTTGTCCGGCGCGCATTCCGGCAGCGGGAAATTGCGTCCGAACCGGGCGCCCGCCATGCCCATGCGCGGATGGTCGAGGCTGTTGAACGAGCCATCGGCGGAGCGCCACCGCTCATTACCGGTGCTCCAGCCAGGCGGCGTCGTGCCGTAACCCGTATGGTGGAGGTTGTGCTCCCGCAACCGTTCGCGGAAAACCGAAAGATTGGCGGATCCGAGCAGCGTCGGCAGATGGTCCCATCTGACGAAGAAGTTGATGACCCGAAAGACGACATCCAGGATCGCCTGGAGCAGGCCACGATGGAAGACAAAACCATCGTTTTCGCGGGACATTGACGCTCCCAAACAACCGCGTGAAATCAATTGGGATTGCAACTATAAATGCTGCTTAATAGCACCAAAATGCCTCGCTTGCCAACGCGACGTGCTGGAAGCTGCGGTCGCCCCGTCGTACAATTTCCCCTGTCGGTTGAATGTTTGCTCGGATAGGATGCCATGCAGCCCAGGCTGCGTCAGGCGGCCCGGCTGAATTTGCGTGCGGGGCGAAGCTGCGCGGCAACGCGCTTCAACCTCGTGAAGACCAGGCCGACACCGGCGTCGGCAGGACAGAAGAGCCATCTTAAGTTGCGTGTTTCGCCGTCGAGGGGGTGACGCAGATGGGCAGTATGGTTCGCAATTACGATGGCGGGATCACAAGCTCTCCCGCGCAACTGGTGTCGCCGCGATCCGTCGAGGAGATACAATCGATCCTCAGGGATACCGAGCGCTACCCAAGCCCTGTCCGGGCCATGGGCAGTTATCATTCCTTGACGCCTTGCGCGTCCTCGGACGGCACGATCATCGACATGTCCGCGATGAGCCGCATCCTCAAGATCGACCCACATGGCATGACGTTCACGGCCGAGGCGGGCCTCCAGTTCATTGTCGCATCTCGGGCGCTACGGGCGATGAACCTCCAGTTTCTGACCAATATCGAGATCGGGAACATGACGCTGGGGGCGGCGGCCTGTTGCCACACCAAGGACGGACTGGATGGTGGCGAGTTTGGGCAGGTCGGCTCGTACATCACGGCGATCAAATGGGTGACGCCCAGCGGCGAGATGGCGGAAGCGTCGCAGGACAAAGACCCGCATCTGATGTACTTCATGCGCTCGAGTTACGGCTTGTCCGGCGTCATCTACGAAGTGACGTTTCGGATCACGCGGCTGGAGGCGATCCGCTTCAGCTATTTGCCGCGCCCGATCGCAGAACTGACCGAGAAGGAAGTGGACGGGATCATCGATGCGTCGCGAGGTCTGATCTGCTGGACGGTCGGTCGAAAGGCGCACTTCCAGACGCGACATCCCATCGACAGGATCGGTCCGTTAGGGACGTTGTTCGCCGCCAGCCGCCGCACCCTCTGGAATTATGCGGAAGCCCGCGTCGGCAGGTTCATCGACAGCAGCATTCCAACCAAGGCTCTCAGGGATGCCACACTCGACACATGGTTCGTCGGCAACAGGCTGCTGATGTCGTTCCTGCACCTGGTCGGCGGCGCGACCTTGTACAATCCCGACAAGACGATCGACTACAGCGAGACGGCGCCATCGGCGCGTTATGCATTCACATTCTGGACATTCCCGCGCGGTGAGTGGCTGAACGTGCTGCGCGATTATGTGGACTTCAGCGAGAAGTATTTTAAAGAGCACGACTTCCGCTGCAATATGGCGCTTGGTTCCTACTTCATCCGGAAGGACGAGCATTCGTTGCTGTCCTACTCGCATGACGGAGATGTTTTTTCGGTCGATCCCATTCACGCCTATACGGACAGGCCGGCGTGGGACGGGTTTTTGAAGGAGTTCAACGAGTTTGCGTCCAAGAGGAATGGCATTCCTCTGCTGAACCAGAGTCCGTTCATCACAAAGCACCATGTCACGGCGGCGTATGGGGCGAGATGGACGGAGTTCTCTGAGCAAGTCAGACGCCAGGATCCGCACGGGCGCATGTTGAATCCGTTCTTTGCGGATTTGCTTAGCCCGTGAGGATCGGCTCGAAGCCGAGGACGGGAGTGAACGTGCCGACAAGCCCGATCTGGGCTGATGCTGCGCCCGGCGGGATCGAGACAGTGCGGCTGACGGATGGTCGCCGAAAGCGTTGTGGACTTGTTTGGGAAGAATGGCGCAGTCTTGTCGCCCCCGGGAAAAGGTAGGGCGACAGCTCGAAACGCCGAAAATGTCGTAATTCCGGAGTGGGTGATGGACGATCCTCACGACAGAGCAACCGAACGCCGTCAGCTGACGGTCTTGTTCTGCGACGTCGTTGATTCAACGGGCCTCTCCGAGCGCTGCGACACCGAGGACTTGCGCGAGATATTGTTGGAATTTCAGGCGATCAGCTCGCAGTGCATCGCGAACGCTGGCGGCAGTGTCGTCAACTACATCGGCGACGGCATTCGTGCCGAGTTCGGTTATCCCCTCGCATCGGAAAACGAGGCCGAGAGCGCGGTACGCTGCGGTCTGCTGTTGTTGCGGGCAATTCGGGAGTTGAGCGAGCGAGCGATCGCGGCGATCCGGGAACCGCTTCGCGTTCGGATCGGCGTGCATACGGGAGTAGCGGTGATCGGCAGGGCGGGGCCGGGTCATGTGCACGATGCGACCGAGATCGTCGGCGATACACCCAACATCGCATTCCGGTTGCTGGAAATGGGCGAGCCCGGTTCGCTCGTGATCAGTGGTGAGACAAAGCGCCTGCTGCGAGGCAGATTCGCCTTGCAGCCGCTAGGCATGCGTTCGCTCAAGGGTCTGTCGCGGAAGGTCGAGGTCTTTCTCGTCGCAGGCGAGACGTCGGAAGACGGTGTCGGCCACCGCGCCCGCCATCGCAATGCCTCGCGCCTCGTCGGCAGGGTCACCGAATTGGGCCAGTTGCTGCAGGCCTGGGAGCTGGCGAAGACCGGGCAGGGGCGTACGGTGGAGATCACCGGGGAGCCCGGCATCGGCAAATCGCGCCTGGCACTGGAGCTGATCGAAAGGGCGGCTTTGCCGGACGACCTGATCCTGGCGATCCAGGCCTCCGGCCCGCATCAGAACACGCCGCTATACCCGATCATCAGAGCGCTTGAGCAGCGCATCGGCATTGGCAGGGATGACGACGCCGAGGTGAACTTGGCGCGTCTGCGTGATTTCATGGCCGCAACGTCCGGCGGCGACGAGGAGCAGTTGACACTGATCGGTCAGATGCTCGGTTTGCCGGTGCCGGCGGCGTCAGGTCCGACAACAATCCCCGACGCGCATGAGCAGCGTCGGAAGACGCGCGATGCGGCGGTGCGGCTGTTGATCTCGCTGACGCGCGGCGAGGCCAGCCTGATCCTGGTCGAGGATTTTCACTGGACGGATCCGTCGACGATCGAGATTGTCGAGCGCATTGCCGGCCAGATCGGTGGCACGCGGAACCTGCTGGTGGTCACCAGCCGGGCGTCTGTCATCGGTAACGTGTCGCCGATGATCCTGCGCATCGTGCTTCAACGTCTCGACGACGAGCACTGCCGCGATCTTGCAGGATCGGTCGTACGCGACAAGCAACTGCCAAGCCAGTTGCTCCAGCAGATTGTCGCGCGATCGGACGGTGTGCCGCTGTTCGTCGAAGAGTTGGCGGCGGCTGCCCTGGAGACCGGACAGGTCGATCCCGGCGTCAGAAGGGCTGGCGCGAGCGGACCTTCAGAGGTGCCATCGGCGCTCTACGACTCCCTGATGCTGCGTCTGGAGCGGCTCGGCAATGCAAAGGCGGTCGCGCAGCTCGCGTCGGTGATTGGCCGAAGCTTTTCGCATCGGCTTCTTGCCGCCGTTGCCGGCGAGCTTCACGACGCCCTCGATCCCGCCCTCGAGCGACTGCGAGCGTCTGGACTGATCGGGCTTGAGCGCGATGACGATGAAAAGGTCTACTCCTTCAAGCATGTCCTGGTCCGGGACGTCGCCTATTATTCGCTTCTCAAACGCCAGAGGCGGGAGCTTCACGACCGCGTGGCTGAGGAGATCGAGCTCCATCTTCCGGAGGTTGCCACCACCGAACCCGGCTATCTCGCGCAGCATCTGTCCGAGGCCGGACGCACCTCCCGAGCGGCACAGATGTGGCTTAGAGCGGCCCAGCAGGCAGCAGAACGTTCGGCAAATCTGGAGGCGATTGCCGAACTCAACATGGCGCTGGAGGAGATCAGGAGGCTTCCAGCAGGGCTTGAACGGGACAATCTGGAGCTGAACGCCCAGATCGCGCTGATCGGACCGACGATCGCGGTCCAGGGATTTGGCGCCGACGCGGTCGCCGATGTGAGCAGCCGTGCGATCGAGCTCTGCCGTGCCCTCGATAACGATCCGCGCATCTTTCCGGCGCTGTACGCCAGATGGTCTTACCTGCGCGTGGCAAGCAACGTCCGGGAGGCGGGCACGCTGGCGCGAGACTTTCTGACGCTCGCCGAGCAAAAGGGAACGAGGGCCGATCGGATGGTCGGTCATCGGTTGCTCGGCACGTCGTTGCTCGACGGGGAGACCGAGCAGGCGTGCGTCCATCTCGATCGGGCGGCCAAGCTCTACGATGCTGCCGCCGACCGCGCGACGGCCGTGATCTACGGCACCGACGTGCAGATCACGAGCCTGTCCAACCTGTGCATTTGCTGCTGGCTGGTCGGCCGAGTGAGCGAGGCGATCGCGCACGGCCAGGAGGCACTCGGCCATGCCCAGCAATTGGCGCATGCCCATACCCTTGGTTATGCCTACGCGCATGCCTGCATGCTCCACACGCTGGAGCGGGATGTGCAGACGGTCCGGGCGCTCGCGCAACGCACGCTCGATGGGGCGATCAGACGGGAGCTGCCGCTCTGGGTCTCGGTGGCGCGGACGTTTCTCGGTTGGGCCGACCTCGAAAGCGGCCGCCTCGCGGAGGGCATCGATGTGCTCGAGAAGCAGCGTGATTTCCTGCAGACGGCGCACCTCGTCTACTGGCTGCCCACCTATCTTTGCTGGCTGGCCGAGGCCTATCTCCGCGTCGACAGGATGGCGGATGCCCGACGTTGCCTCGATCAGGCGCGCAACGTCTTCGGGCGGGGCGGCAATTACTGGTACGAGGTCGAGTGCCTGCGTATCGAAGGGCGGTTTGCTTCGCATGCGCAAATCAACGACACCATGCTCGCGGAGCAGAATTTCGAGCTGGCCCTGGCGCTCGCCCACCGGCGTGGCCAGCGAGGATTTGGCTTGCGTGCCGCCGAAGGGCTGGCGAGCCTGCTCGCCGTCAGAGGCCAGACTGACCGCGCTCGCACGCTGCTGCAGCAGGAATTGCAGCTATTCGCGGGTCAACCAGAGCGCGGCGATCGTGCGGATGCCAAGAGGCTGTTGCGCGATCTCGAGGACCGCTCGCGCGTTTGACGGCTCAGATCCGGGATCGAGCCGGTATCCCCCATTTTCCAATTTGACATCCCTGTAGAGACTGCCTTTCATATCGATAATTTCGATTTGTGGGGACGCCGGTGGACACCGAGCTCGCGCGTACATTCCTGACCGTGGTCGCGACGGGGAATTTCATCACGGCCGCCGAGCGCCTTCACGTCAGCCAGTCCACAGTCAGCACGCGGATTCACTCGCTCGAAGAGCTGCTTGGCTGCACGCTGTTCGTTCGCAACAAGGCCGGCGCGGCGCTGACGGCGGCGGGCCGTCAGTTTCAGCGTCACGCTTCGACACTTGTTCGCACCGTCGAACAGGCCCGACACGACGTCGGAATCCCCAAGGGATTCAGCGGCGCGCTCGTCGTCGGCGGCCGTATCGGTTTGTGGGAGGAATTTCTGCTGCTCTGGGTGCCGCGCATGCAGGAGGTCAATCCGCATATCTCCATCCGCGCGGAAAGCGCGCTGGAGCCGGAGTTGATGCAAGGGCTGGTCGAAGGCCGCATCGACATCGGCGTGATGTACACGCCGCAAAGCCGCCCGGGCCTCAAGGTCGAGTTGCTGATCGAGGAGCAGCTTGTGCTGGTCTCGACCAACCCCAAAAGCGATCCGGAGCCGCAGGATGGTTACGTCTATGTCGACTGGGGGCCGGAATTCTATGCCCGCCACAGCGCCGTCTTTCCCAATTTCGCGGGGTCCGCGCTGACGGCAAACATCGGCTGGCTCGGCCTTGAGCACGTGCTCGCCAATGGCGGCTCCGGCTACTTCGCGCACCGCATCGTCGAGCCGCTGCTCAAGGCTCGGCGCCTGCATCTGGTGGCGGGGGCGCCGAAATTCTCGATGCCGGCCTATGTCGTCCACTCAGTCGACCAGCCCGATGATCACGTGCAGAGCGCGGTCGCGATCATGCGCGACCTCGCCGCCGAGCAGACCCGCCGCATGATGGAAACGCCGGCGCGTGCCACACGCAAGCGTCGCTGACGAGCTGTTCGAAGCTACCCGCGTCTGTCGCTGATCAACCGCCGCGCGTTGCCAGCAGCGTTGCGTGCCTGTCCGTGGGGCGCATCGGCCTCTTGCCTATTGAAACAGCTTCATGGCGTTGAGCAGGGTCTGGATGACACCTGCGAGCAGGGGGACGCCCGCAAAGCTCCAGGCCAGCGCCAATTGCAGCGGTGTGGTCCTCGCCGTCTGAGCGTTCTGCATGATATCATGCCCCCGAGGGGTTGTTGCCGGCCGCGACCGCCGCCGCGATCTCGCTGGCGCGATATGCCGGCTTGATCGCCGCCATGGTCCGGGACAGCCGATAGGCGACCCAGTTCAGCAGCAGCTGGGAGAACGATGCCTCGCTTCGCGGTGTCGTCGTCATGGTTGCTCCTTTTTGCTCGCCGCGCCTCAAGCGCGCGCCGGTTCGAGACCTGCCTTGTCGTCGTCTGTCATGTGATGGCGCTTGTCGACGGCGCGGACGCAGAGATTGGCGAGGAAACCGACCACGAGCAGTCCGGCCATGATGTACATGGTGGTGTTGTAGGCCTGGGCCTTCGGCACGCCATGGGTGACGTTGTATTCGCGGATGTAGTTGATCAGCACCGGCCCGGCGATGCCGGCCATCGACCATGCCGTGAGCAGGATGCCGTGGATGGCCCCGACATAACGCGTGCCGAACATGTCGCGCAGATAGGCCGGCACCGTGGAAAAGCCGCCGCCATACATGCTGACGATGATCAGGAAGCACAGCACGAACAGCACGACATTGCCGCTTGCGCCGGCATAAGGCACGGTCACGTAAAGCGCGAAGCCGAGCACCATGTAGACGAAATAGGTGTTCTTCCGTCCGATGAAGTCGGACAATGAGGCCCAGCTGAAGCGTCCGCCCATGTTGAAGAGACTCATCAGCCCGACGAGACCCGCGGCCGCGACCGCGGTGATGTGTCCCGGGAACATCTCCTGGCTCATCGCCGAAGCCTGGCCGAGTACGCCGATGCCCGCGGTGGTGTTGCAGAATAACACGAGCCAGATCAGCCAGAACTGCGGCGTCTTGATCGCCTGATAGACGAACACGTCGTTCTTCGTCATCAGCTTGGTGGCGGTTGCCGGCGGCACGTAGCCTTCCGGCTTCCAGCCCGGCGCCGGCACCCGGACGATAGCCGAGCCGACCATCATGAAGACGAAGTAGACGCAGCCTAGCGTGATGAAGGCGCCGAAGACGCCGACGTCGGTCGCGCTGGCGAACCTGCTCATCAGCCAGACGGAGAAGGGGGAGGCGATCAGCGCGCCGCCGCCGAAGCCCATGATCGCCATGCCGGTCGCCATGCCCGGCCGATCGGGAAACCATTTCATCAGCGTCGAGACCGGCGAAATGTAGCCGATGCCGAGCGCGCAGCCTCCGATCACGCCGTAGCCAAAATAGATGATCCAGAGACTGTGGAGATGGACGCCGAGCGCCGAGATCAAAAAGGCACTCGCCCAGGCGACGCCGGCGGTGAACATCGCACGCCGCGGACCGCCTTCCTCGACCCAGCGTCCGAACACTGCAGCCGACAACCCCAGGAAGACCATCGCGATGGAAAAGATCCAGCCGAGTTCCGTGAGCTTCCAGTCACCCGGAACTGATTGGGTGATGCCGATCAGCTTGGTCATCGGCAGGTTGAAGACGCTGAAAGCGTAGGCCTGCCCGATACACAGATGCACGCAGAGCGCCGCAGGCGGCACCATCCACCTGCTGTACCCGGGCCTTGCAACCGTGTGCTCGCGATCGAGGAACGACAGCAGGGAGCGTGAGGGCAGCCCCGATGCATCGAGCGTGGTCGTCATCGAAAATCCTCCTGGCGCGTCGCCCTTCTGGGCGCAGCCGTCCGGCTGCGGGCGATCGCGTCCTCAAGCTACGCAGGAGAATGGTTTTGACAAACGAATAATATCGACTGTTATTATCTGAGTTATCGATATATCGGCGCGGAGATACGCGGAGCCGGTTGCAAGCAAAAGGTCCGGACAGCGCGCGCTGTCCGGACCTGGTGAGGCGAGCGATTGGGCCGACCTGCCTTGGTCGGCCACCTTGCGAACTACAATGTCATCTGCATCGGTTCGGGATAGTAGCGGAAGCCGTCGCCCGCCTTGGCGACGTGGCCGTAGCCCGGCCAGGCGAAGTGATAGGACATCACCGGGATCTTGTTTGCCGCGAGCATCGTCAGGAGCTTGACGCGCGACTCGGCCGCCTGCTTCGGATCCGTGTCGTAGGAGAACTCCATCCGCGGCCGCTCCAGCAACAGCACCGAATGGTGCGAGAGGTCGCCGAGGAAGGCGAAGGATTTGCCCGCCGACGAAACCGTGAAGATGGTGTGGCCGACGGTGTGGCCGGGCGCCGCCAACGCCTGCACGCCTGGAAGAAATTCCTGGCCGTCCTTGAAGAACACGATGCGGTCGCGGACCGGGAGCAGGTTCTTGCGAGCGTGGACGACAAAGTCCTTGACCGTGCTGCCGAGCTTGCCTTCGTCGGTCCAGAAGTCGAAATCGGTCTGGGAGATGTAGATCTGCGCGTTCGGAAACAGCGGCTTGCCGCCTTCATCCACGATGCCCCCGATATGGTCGATATGGGCATGCGAGCAGACCACGGCGTCGATGTCCCCCGGCTTGATGCCGGCCTCGGCCATGCTCTTCTGTTGTCGCCCGGTGGTGGCGCCAAACATCTTCGATGAGCCCATGCCGGTATCGAACAGGATGAGCTTGTCGCCGGTATTGACGATCGGCGAATTCTGCTCGAGCACGACATTGTCCGGCGACAGGAAATTGTCGGCCAGCATCTTCTTGACCTCTTCCTTGGGAACGCCGGTGAAGGTCCCGGAGGGGTCGCCGAGCGGCAACGGTCCGTCGGATATGACGGTCACCTCGGCATCGCCGAGAACGAAGCGGTGCCAGTAGGGCGTCTGGGTGCCGAGCTTGGGAGCCCGCGCCAACGCGCTGCTGCCGAGCATGGCACTGGCGCCAAGGCTAGCACCAAGGCCCGCCCCAAGTGCGAGCAGGGACCGACGAGAGACATCGATTGTCATGCGTTTCTCCGCTTTTGTCATTTGTTTCGCGCAATTGTTCGCGCGTTGGGACCGGCCCGATCGGCCACACGGCCGCAGGTCGGCAGAAAAGTATGCTGCGCCGGCCGCGACAAGCTAGCAAGTGGAATTAGTACGCAGATTCACGCGGAGCGAGAACGAGCTGCGGTGCGGGAAAGCCACGCGTGGAGGCGCCCTCCGCCAAACCAGGGCGACACGAATTGAGCCTTACGCAATTCCCAGCGTGAGGTCGTTTCCTTCCGTCTCGGCAAAGCCCGCCTGCAGCACCTCTTCGCGCTTGTGGCGCAGATGCGCACGCAGGATGTGCGAGAGGCCGGCGCCGTCGCGCCTCTGAAGCGCGTTCAGGATTGCCTCATGCTCCTTCACGGCGAGCGCCCAGCGCTGCGGCGTCATCGGCGTGACGTAGCGCGCCCGCCGGATGCGCGCGGTCACGGAGGTGTACACCCCCGCGAGCACGGGGTTTCCGGCTGCGTTGACGATGGCTTCGTGAATGGCGCGGTTGCCGCGATAATACTGGATCAGGTCGCCCGCGCGATAATGCTGAACCATGTCCGCATGCGCGGCGGCGATTGCGTCGATCTCGGTGTCCGTGATGCGCTCGCAGGCGAGCTCGCCGGCGAGGGCCTCCAGGCCCTGGCAGACCTCGAACAGGTCGCGCATGTCCTTGTCAGTCAGTTTTGCCGCGCGTGAGCCGCGATGCGGCAGCAGCTGCACGAGACCTTCCGCAGCCAGCACCTTGAGCGCTTCGCGCAGCGGCGTGCGCGAAATCTCGAGCCGCTCGCACAGCTCACGCTCGGGAATTCGGGCGCCCGGCGGGATTTCGCCGTCGAGCAGGATGGCGCGGATGCGTCCGACGACGTCTTCATGAAGCATGGGTCTGAGCTCAATTTGCATTCAAAAATGAACTTACAAGCGGATATTTTCAAGTTCCAGCTTGAAAATCTCATATTTTGCATTCAAAAATGTAAAAAACAGGAGGGCGCCGAGGAAATGGACCTGCAAGTCGAGGCAGAAGACCTCCTTTTTGAATGCAAGGAGGGCATCGGGCGGATCACCTTCAACCGCCCGCAGGCCCGTAACGCCTTCACCTTCGCCATGTACGAGCGGCTCGCGGCGATCTGCGAGGAAGCCAACCGCGACCACGCTATCAAGGTGCTGGTGCTGCGCGGGGCCGGCGACAAGGCGTTCGCCTCGGGCACCGATATCAACCAGTTCCGCGAATTCAGGACGCCGCAGGACGCGATCGATTACGAGAACCGGATCGATCGTGTGCTGACCACGCTCGAACAATGCCGGGTGCCGACCATCGCGGCGATCAACGGGTTCTGCACCGGAGGCGGGGCGGGCATTGCCGCTTCCTGCGATCTGCGCATCGGCACGACAAGCGCGAAAATCGGGTTTCCCATCGCCCGCACGCTCGGCAACTGCCTGTCGATGTCCAATGTCAGCCGTCTCACCGCGCTCATCGGCGCCGCGCGCGTCAAGGATCTCATCTTCACCGCGCGCCTCGTCGACGCCGCCGAGGCTGCAAGCGTGGGGCTGCTCGGCGAGGTCGTCGACGATCCCCAGGCCCTCGATCGGCGCGCCGACGAGGTGGCCCGTCTCGTTGCCAGCCATGCGCCGCTGACGCTGAATGCGACCAAGCAGGCAGTGGGCCGCCTGCAACGGCGGCTGACGCGGGACGAGGGCGAGGACCTCATCCTGATGTGCTACACGAGCCATGATTTTCGCGAAGGGCTCGATGCATTCCTCAACAAGCGTGCGCCGCAATGGCGCGGCCAATAGGGACGCCCCGATGCAAAGCGATCGATCGCAATCCAACTCTCGCCGTTCGGGACCGCTGGCTGGCCTCAAGGTCATCGATCTCACCCATGTCATGGCCGGGCCGACCTGCACCCTGATGCTCGCCGACATGGGCGCCGACGTCATCAAGATCGAGAAGTCGCCGAACGGCGACGACACCCGCCATTCGGTCCCCCCGAAGATCGGCGACGAGGCGGCCTCCTTCCTGATGATGAACCGCAACAAGCGCGGCGTCGTGCTGGATCTGAAGACCGACGGCGGCAAGCAGGTGCTGCGGCGGCTGATTGCAAACGCCGACGTGCTGGTCGAGAACTTCGCGCCCGGCGCGATGGAGCGCCTCGGCTTCGGCTATGAGGATCTGCACGCCGAATTCCCGGCGCTGATCTACTGCTCGCTGTCGGGCTTTGGCCGCACCGGTCCCTACAAGCATCGTCGCGGTTTTGACCTCGTCGCGCAGGCGATGAGCGGCATCATGAGCTTTACCGGCGAACGTCCCGACGGTCCGCCCGTCAAATGCGGCCCGCCGCTGTCCGACATCACCGCCGGTCTGCTCGCGAGCATGGGCATCCTCGCCGCCTATACGCATCGTCTCAAGACCGGCGAAGGGCAGTGGGTCGAGACCTCGCTTTACGAGGCTGCCCTGGTGCAGACCTATTGGCAATCGACCATCGCGCTCGCCGCGGGCACCGCGCCGCGCGCGATGGGCTCGGCCCATCCGCTCAACGCGCCGTATCAGGCCTTTGAGGCCTCGGACGGCTGGCTCGTGGTCGGCGGCGCCAACAAGAAGCACTGGCTGTTGATGCTGGAGGCGCTCGGCGCCAGCGAGCTCGCCGCCGATCCGCGCTTCGTCACCGGGGCCGACCGCATGGCGCACCTGAAGGAGCTCGAAGCGGTCCTCGGCGAGCGCTTCCGCACCAAATCGCGGGCGCACTGGCTCGCGGCGCTGGACGAGAAGGGCGTACCGTGCGGACCCGTGCATGACATGCTGGAGGCACTGAGTGATCCGCAGACGCTGGCGCGCGAGATGGTCGTCGAGGTCGAGCATTCCACCCTCGGTCCGGTCAAGACGATCGGCCTTCCCGTCAAGTTTTCGGAGACGCCAGGCAAAGTGCGATCAGGGGCGCCCGTCTATGGTGAGCACACAGGTGAGGTTTTGGCCGAGCACGGGTTCGACCAGAGCCAGATCGAAGCGCTCGAAAAAGAAGGTGCAATCGTGCTGGCCTCAGGAAGACGCGAGGAACGCGTCGCCTGAGCGTATTTCGAGACGACAAGAACAAAGACAAGAACATAAAAGACAAAATCAGCTGGAGGAAATCATGGGTCGGACGTCATTATTCCTGCTCTCCGCAGCCGCGACCGTGCTCGCCGGCACGATGCCGGCGCTTAGTGCCTGGCAACCGCAAAAGCCGATCGAGTTCGTGGCAACCGCCGGGCCGGGCGGCGGGACCGACAATCTCGCCCGCGCGGTGCAGAACATCATCACCAAGCACAAGCTGACGGAGCAGCCGATCGTCGTTGTCAACAAGGGTGGCGGCAGTGGTGCGGAAGGCTACGTCTACGGCAAGGCCTCGGCCGGGGATCCCTACAAGGTGATCTTTGGGACGTCGAACGCCTGGCAGCAGCCGCTCGTCTCCAAGGTCGCCTTCAACTACACCGATCTCACCCCGATCGCCGCGATGGCGCAGGACGAGTTCCTGCTCTGGGTCAAGCAAGACGCTCCCTTCAAGTCGGCGGGCGATTATCTCAAGGCGGCCGCATCGGGCGAGTTCAAGATGGGCGGCGCCCAGTCAAAGGACACCGACGAGGTGCTGACGCGGATGATCGAGAAAGCCGGCAAGGTCAAGCTGACCTATATCCCGTTCAAGAGCGGCGCGGAGACCGCCGTGCAGCTCGCCGGCGGACATCTCGATTCCCACGTCAACAACCCCAGCGAAAGCCTCGGGCAATGGCGCGGCGGCACGCAGCGCCCGCTCTGTGTCTTCAGTCCGAAACGGTTGCCGCAGGGGCCCAAGGTCACCGCAAGCGAAGGCTGGAGCGACGTCCCCACCTGCGTCGAGCAGGGGCTCGACATCAAGCAATATGAGCAGCCGCGTACGGTGTGGCTGCCCGGCAAGGTCACGCCGGACCAGGCCGCGTTCTATGTCGACCTCATGAAGAAGGTGCAGGCGACACCGGAATGGAAGGACTACATCGAGAAGACCTCCCAGGTCGACACGTTCCTGACCGGCGCCGAGTTCGACAAGTTCATCAAGCAGGACCTCGAGCACGTCAAGCAGGTCGCGGGCGAGCAGGGCTGGCTGGTGAAGTGAGCTGAATTGTTCGTGGGCCAATCGCTTCCATGAAGCCAATCGCATCCGAGAACCTCATCCTGAGGAGCCCGCGAAAGCGGGCGTCTCGAAGGATGGCCGCGGGCGCCATCCGGCCTGTGGCCGTCCTTCGAGACGTGCGCAAGGGCGCGCTCCTCAGGACGAGGCTGGTGAATGACGTCCTGTTGTCTCTCGTCATCGGGAGCCCCGAATGATCTCCCGCCGCGCGCTTGAACTTGCGACCGCCATCCTCACGGGCGGTTTTGGTGTCGCCGTCGTCGTTTCCAGCCTCGACAACGGCATCGGCTGGTCGAGTGCGGGGGTCGAGGCCGGTACGTTTCCGTTCCTGACCGGCATCGTCATCGTGCTCGGAAGTCTCTACAACCTGGTGCGGGGCGCGCTGCCGGTGGCGGCTCTGGCAAACGTCCCCATCGCCATCACGTCCATCGAGTTGCGCCGGCTTGCCGGCCTGTTCGTGCCGGCTGCGATCTTCGTCGCCGCTATCCCGCTGACCGGCATGTACGTCGCTTCGGCGCTCTATGTCTTCGCGGTGCAGGCGATTCCCCGGCACCAATCCGTGCCGCGCGCGCTGGCCATGGCGGCAGCGACCGCGCTCGCGCTCTATGTCGTGTTCGAGCGCATGTTCCAGGTGAGCCTGCCGCACGGCGCGCTTGCTGCGGCGCTCGGGTTCTGACGGAGAGGCCGATGGAGAATCTCTCGGAGCTCTGGCACGGCTTCACCATCGCGGTCACCATGCCGCACCTCGTCCTCATGGTGGTTGGCGTGCTGCTCGGCATTCTGGTCGGCGTGCTGCCGGGGCTTGGCGCGCCGAACGGCGTCTCGCTGCTGCTGCCGCTGACCTTTGGCATGCAGCCGGTGTCTGCCATCATCCTGCTCTCCAGCATGTATTGGGGCGCACTGTTCGGCGGCTCGGTCACCTCGATCCTGTTCAACATCCCGGGCGAGCCGTCCTCGGTCGCCACCACCTTCGACGGCTATCCGATGGCGCGCGACGGCCGGCCGACCACGGCGCTCGCCACTGCCTTCGGCTCGGCCGCGTTCGGTGCGCTGATCGGCGTCATCCTGATCACCTTCCTCGCATCGTGGGTGGCGCAGGTCGCGCTCGCCTTCGGGCCGGCTGAATATTTCGCGGTCTATTTCCTGGCCTTTGCGAGCTTCGTCGGCATGGGCGGCGCGGCCCCGATCAAGACGATCGTGGCGCTGGCGATCGGCTTTGCGATCGCAGCGATCGGCATCGACACGGTGTCCGGCAGCGTCCGGCTCACGATGGGGGTCGACGAACTGGTCAAGGGGGTGAACTTCGTCGTCGCGGTGATGGGCCTGTTCGGTATCGGCGAGCTGCTGGTTGCCGTCGAAGAGGAGTTTCATGCTCGCGCGGTTTCCTCGAAGATCGACTGGTCCGAGGTGTTCCGCGCGGTCGGCCGCCTGCCGCGGCATGGCATTGCGCTGCTGCGGAGCGCTGCGATCGGATGCTGGATGGGGATCACGCCGGGTGGCCCGACCGCGGCCTCCTTCATGAGTTACGGCATCGCCCGCCGCTTCTCGCGTCGCGGTCGGTATTTCGGCACAGGGGAGGTCGAAGGCATCATCTCGCCGGAGACCGCCGATCATGCCGCTGGCACCAGCGCGCTGCTGCCGATGCTCTCGCTCGGTATTCCCGGCTCGGCGACCGCGGCCGTCATGATGGGCGGGCTGATGATCTGGGGCCTCAATCCCGGGCCCATGCTGTTCGTCGACCAGAAGGACTTCGTCTGGGGCCTGATCGCCTCGATGTATGTCGGCAATATCGTTGCCGTCGCGCTGGTGCTGCTGACCGTTCCGGTCTTCGCCGCCTTGATGCGGATACCTTTCGTGGTGATCGCGCCGCTGATCGTGATCATCTGCGTCGTCGGCGCCTATTCGGTGTCGAACTCCTATCTTGACGTCGTGATGATGCTGGGCTTCGGGATCGTCGGCTATCTCTTCAAGAAGCTGTTCTATCCACTGGCGCCGCTCGTGCTCGCGATCGTGATCGGCGACAAGGCCGAGGATGCGTTCCGGCAGTCGATGCTGATGTCCAAGGGATCACTCGGGATCTTCTTTGCAAACAAGCTGGTGACGTGCCTGATCGTCGCCGGCATTGCGCTTCTGCTGCTTCCGCTCGTGCTGCAGCTCGCGCGGATCCGGCGCAAGCCCGCATCCCCCGCAACCGAAACGACCGCCCAGGAGAAGGTGATCATATGACCGCAAAGCCGCTGATTGCATTGGCAATGGGAGATCCCGCCGGCATCAGCCCGGAGCTGACGGCGAAGCTCACGGTGCAGGACGACATCCGTGCCCAAAGTCGGCTCGTCGTCATCGGTGACCGTCGCATCTTCGATGCAGGCGCGCGCATTGCCGGCGTCAAGCCGGAGCTGACGACAGTGGAGCAGGGGGTCGACCTGCGCGCGGCAGAGGGCGAGGCGCTGTTTATCGATCTCGGCCATCTCGATCCCAAAGAGGTCGAACCGAAGTCTGCGACCCTTGCCGGCGGAAAGTTCGCCCTGACGAATTACAAGCACGCACTCGAACTGGGCCGCGACGGACGTGCCGATGCCGTCTGCTTCACGCCCTTCAACAAGCAGGCGATGCGGCTTGCCCGCGCTGAATATGATGACGAGATTGCGTTCTCAGCGGAGGTGGTCGGTCTCGAGACCGCGGCGAGCGAGTTCAACGTGCTGGACCGGCTTTGGAATGCACGGGTGACTTCCCATATGCCGCTCAAGGACGTCGCCGGGCGGCTGTCCAGCGAACGCATCCATCGCGCGCTCGAGCTGACCGATTCCTGCATGCGCAAGGCCGGCTTCGCGCGGCCACGCATTGCGGTTGCTGGTCTCAATCCGCATGCCGGCGACGGCGGCAATTTCGGCCGCGAGGAGATCGATATCATCGCGCCCGTGGTCGCGGCCGCACAGCGCCAAGGCATCGCCGCGGAGGGGCCGTTTCCCGCCGATACTGTGTTTCTGCGCGCCAAGGGCGGCGCCTTCGATGCGGTGCTGACGATGTATCACGACCAGGGCCAGATCGCGATGAAGCTGATGGGCTTCGATCGCGGCGTGACCTTGCTCGGCGGCTTTCCATTCCCGATCTGCACGCCCGCGCACGGCACCGCCTACGACATCGCAGGACAGGGCGTCGCATCGATCGGCGCCAGCCGCGCCGCACTGCTGCTGGCGGCAGAGATGGCGGCGACCGGAAAGCGCCCTGGGTGAACGCTACTTCGCGATCGGCGTCGTCAGCTCCTTGTCGGTCGTGTCCACCACGAAGACGGCCAGCAGCTTCGCCGGCTCGGTGTCGCTGGCATTGGCGCTCACTCCATGGCGATCACCCGGCCGCTCGGAGAAGTTCTCGCCCTTGTGAAAGACCTTGGTGGGGCCGTCATTGACCTGGCTGCGGATCGCGCCTTCCAGGACCGTCGCATAGATGAAGGCAGAGGGGGCGTGGATGTGGGCGGGTGAGGAGCCTCCGGGCCCGTACTCGACGAGCACGCCCTTCATGCTCTTGCCGGGCACGTTGGGCAGCGCCTGGTCGAACACGACCGTGACTTTCGCCAATGACGCTGCCGGCTCGGCTGCATGCGCCGTCAGCAATGAGGCGGCATAAACCGCTGTGGCGATCAGCAATCTGCGCATGGGGGCTCCTTCACTGCGGTGGTCCGTGATTGCAGGTCTCAGAGGCTCGCGAGCCATGTTGCGAGCGGCGTTGCCCCGAGCCGGGCCTCGCCGAGCGGATTCAGCGATGTGTCGTCGATGGGGCCGCCGTAATACGGTGCCTTTGGGTCTCCGACCACCGGACGGGCGTCGCCGGATGCCTTCAGGCGGCGTGCGATGAATTCATTGAAGGGAGCCTTCTCGGGACCGGCGATGTCGATCGTGCCATTGAGCGGCCTGCCCGTTGCGACCTCGGCGAGGCGCACGGCGACGTCGTCGGCAGCGATCGGTTGAAACAAGGCCGAGGGAACCACGATCCTGCCGTCTGTCGCACCCGTTTCGGCAATGGCGCCGAGGAATTCGAAGAACTGGGTGGCGCGCACGATCGAGTAGGGGACCGAGGAAGACTTGATGATTGTCTCCTGCGCGAGCTTGGCACGGAAATAGGCGTTGTCGGGCGACCGTTCGGTCCCGACAATCGACAGGGCCACGTGATGCTTCACGGCCGCCGCAGCCTCTGTCGCGACGAGATTCCTGCTCGAACGCTCGAAGAATTCGAGCACGGCGGCGGGCTCCCAGGACGGCGCGTTGGCGACATCGACGACGACATCCGCGCCCGCCAGTGCCGCAGCGAGGCCTTCGCCGGTCACGGCGTTCACGCCGGATTTCGGCGAAGCTGCCACAGTGTCGTGGCCCTGCTGCTTGAGCTTCGCCACGAGCTTGGATCCGATCAATCCGCTGCCGCCAATCACGACGATCTTCATGACATGTCTCCTGGGCATTGTGCGAGCGTGGGATGGTCAGGGCCATTCCCGTTCGCGCTCCTGGTCGATTAACGTGACGCGACGCGCATCCTAACCGAGCAATGGGGCGGACTCTTGCCTGTAACGAGCCTGACTTGCCGAAAAATGCTCCGGAGATTTCGAGGCGACATTCATGAGAGGGACCGTTCGGGGACGTTGCCTACGGTCGCGCGAGACGGGTACCGCGCGATGACGACGCTCGCGCAGGGCACTTCGGGAACGCGGGTCCGCCTGGGTGTCCGTCCTCGCGCCCGGTCAGCGCGTAATTTTGTCACACTAACCGAGCGCCAGCATTGCCCGTCGTGGCACGACTGGATCGGATTAGACATCAAGACTTATCGTGCGCGTACTTCTCCAACAGCAGCCGATTATATTCATCTCTCACGGCTCTCCGTGAGACATGCCCTCTTCGGTCTTTGGCAATCTTCAGAAGATCAGGATCAGTCGGTGCCCGCGATTTCCGCCTAAATCTCGCAAAAAGTCGGGTAGCAGGCGCCGACGTCCTTCCGAACAGTCGGTCAAACCATCCCATTGTGTCCTCCCGGACAGAGGCGAATGACAAACACTATCACCATGTATTTGCGGGTCAAACGGACAGTGCAACTGGAACTCTTTGAAAGGCTCGCGACCGTATAGTTCGCAACGGGTCAAAAGCGGCGGTCATCGCAATCATCGTACGACGTCCGGTCAGTCGCAGGCAGCCGACATTGCGGCGGTTGCTGCGTTGTTCAGCTCGGGGCCAAGACCGACCCTGCTCCCGTCGAGCCTGCCGCGCGAAAGGCAATCGCAAGCCGTCAGTGGATGAGGCCACGGCTCGGTCTGCCGCGCAAAGGCTAGAGGCCGCGCGGTGCGGATTGTCCGCCCGACTGGCGACGATGCGACGCTACCTGCTGAACGTGTGCGTCTCGAATGCGGTTTCCTGCGGCGGCCCGGCCAATCCCCCCTCGATGCCTTGCGTCAAGCGCGGCATGAGGATCTGTTCGCGGAACCGTTCCCAGCTTTCCTTCGTGTCGTGCACCGCGATCACGGTCCAACCACCGGGCGAGGCCCCGGCCGTGTGGAAGATCTGGCCCGCCGGAAGGCCGCCCGAACTCGGATGCACGGCGGCAATCGACTTCTCGTACTGATCTTTCGTGCCGCCGGGGAAGTGATGAATGATCGCGTAGGCCATGGTTGCTCTCCAACAGATCAAGCAAGCCCCTGCTGTATCGTAGTTCACGACTGTTGGTGCGTCACGCGGAACGTTCAACCACTGCTGGCTCGCCGCCCCTTGGATCAACGGTCGCAACGATCGTGAGTCGACCGCGATCCTGCTAGCTCTGCCTGCGCCCCGGTCCCGAAGGGGGCCGCCCTGCCGACCACTGGGGGCCCGCCCATCGGCAATCGCGCGGGGTTGATCCTTGGGGAGGTCCAATCGCGTACCACCCGAATTTCATGTGTGCTACCTAGGCCGTGTACCCATAAAACCCGCTGCGTGATCCAAGGAAGACTACGTCCGCTTTGCCTCTACAGCGACCACGTTCGTGCGGCAGCGCAATATGTCGCGATGGGCCCAGGCTGTTCGCAGGTAAGTGAAAGAGGCTGCCAACGGAGGCGGCTTTTATTTTCTAGTCTGAGCAAAATTGAATAGGTTGGATAGTCGGCGCGGTTCAGTCTGAGAGTATGGTCCCGAAAACAGATGCCCTGACCTCTGGCGGCGAAGCTTCTTTTGTATCTCGCGTTGGTCGCCGATTTGCTCTTGGACAACCTGTCGGGCTTCCTTCTCGCGCGAGTGCGCAGGAAACTGGGGCATGTCCTTGCGATGTTCCTTGTGGGTCATCAACGCATGTGGCGGCTACAGGGCCGAGGCGGCACTATATTGTGGACGTCGAGTTCCATCACCCCGGCGTCTCCTCGCCTGCGCGCCCGATAAGCTCTGCGGCCTCGATGTTCAGAGCCTGCGCGTCGTGTTGCACCACGCTCAGTGGAGCTGGTGTGGGTCGCGTGCGCAGCAGATCGAGTCCACCGTAGATGCCCTCGGCCTGCTGCACGGCAAGCCGGTCACGATCGCGCGTGCGGAGGAAATCCTCCACGATGGCCGCACGGTCGGGGCGGATACCGATTGCTACGAGAGTCTCGCGGCCAAAGCTCATCGCGGATTCGAAGGTCTCGCGCAGCTCATAGTCGACTTCATGGGCCAACAGTTGCAGCGTGTGGCCCCTGTCGTACGAACGGGCGAAGATCTTGGTGCCGGGAAATTCGGTACGCGTTAGCTCGACGATGCGGTTTGTCGCCCCTTCACCGCTGGTGCAGATCGCAATCAGCCGGGCTCGACCAAGACCTGCCGCGCGCAGCACGTCGAGCCGGGCGCCGTCACCGTAATAGACCTTGAAGCCAAAACGGCCGGCGACGCGGATCATTTCGGGATCGAGATCGATGATCGTGACGTCGACATCCTCGGCCAGCAGGTATTGCGCCACGATCTGCCCAAAGCGGCCAAATCCGATCACCAGTACGGAGGCGTTAGTCCCGTCGAAGTCGTCGGTGGCACGTTGGTCGCGAGTGGCGAAGCGACGCAGAAGCGTCTCCGTCAGCGCCGCGAACGGCGGAGCGATCAGTAGCGTTATCGCCGCGATAGCGGAAAGCAGGCTGCCCTGTGTGACGCTCAAAATCCCGAGCGAGACACCAAGCGGCAGCAACACAAAGGCGAACTCGCCCGCGCCGGTGAGCACCGAGCCCGCGCGCAACGCGTCACCGGGCTCGGAGCATGTTACGCGGAACAGTGCCCAGACCACGCCGGCCTTGAGCAACGTGATGACCAGCGCCGCGGTGATGACCAACCATATATTTTCCCACACGATCGCCTTGTCGATCGTCATGCCGACGCCCATGAAGAACAGCGCCAGCAGGAGGCCGCGGAAGGGCTCTATGTCGGCTTCAAGCTGATGGCGAAAGTTGGACCCCGCGAGCAGGACGCCGGCAAGGAATGCTCCAAGCGCCATCGACATGCCGACGACCTGCATCAGCAACGCGGCGCCGAGCACGACAAGCAGGGCGGCCGCCGTCATCACTTCGCGCGCGCCGGTTCCAGCGAGGAGGCGAAAGAACGGATTGAGGAGATAGCGGCCGGCAAGAACCAGCGCGGCGATGGCGCCCCCGATCAGCGCCACATTCCCGGCAGTTTCGGCCAGGCTCAATTTCGAGCCGGCCGCCCCGGGGGCAGCCAGCAGGGGCACCAGGGCCAGCAACGGCACGACCGCCATGTCCTGGGACAGCAGGATCGCGAAGGCGCGCTGGCCATAGGTGTGCTGCAGCTGGGCCCGCTCCTCAAGAATGCTCAACGCGATCGCGGTGGCGGAGAGCGCGAGCGCCAGACCTGCGACCAGTGCGCCGCGCCAGTCGAATAGTCCGGTCAGTAGCGAGAGTGCCCAGATCACCGCCGTGGTGAGCAGGAGCTGCGCGGTGCCAAGCACGAAGATGTCGCGTCCCATTGCGAGCAGACGCGAGAACTCGAGTTCGAGCCCGATGAGGAACAACAGCATCACCACCCCAAGCTCGGCGACTGGCAGGATGTGCTCGGGCGTGTCGAAGATCTTCAGGCCATAGGGCCCGATCACCACGCCAGCTATCAGATAGGCGACGATGGCCGAGAGTCGACCGAAACGCGCGATCGGTACGCTGACGACGGCAGCGGCGAGCAGCACCAGGGGAAGTCCGATGAGCCCGATTTGGGAGGAGTGCGAATCCATCGGAGGTGCCGCCCCGGCTGATGCGCTAACGGCCGGTAAAGACGGAGGCGTTTTCTTTGATGAACTCGGAAACAGTTCGCGGCGGCCGACCCGTGAGGTCCGCGACGGTGTTGGTGATCGTCACCGTTTTTCCGCCTGCACGTTGATAGGCCCCGATGGCAAGAATGCTCTCGATCACGGCCGGAGGGACGCCTTCTCGGACGCGGCGCGCCCGGGCTTGCTCCGGAGACTCGTCGATAAACCGCAGCTTCTTGCCGATCGTCGCGCCGATAATCGCGGAGGCTTGCCGATATGAAATCGCCTCGCTTCCCGTGACCACGTATGTTTTGCCTTCGTGGCCCGGCTGGGTGAGCGTGACAAAGGCGACGGCAGCGACGTCGCGCGGATCGACGTAGGGAATTTTCCCGTCGCCCGAGGGGGAGTAGATCGCGCCCTCCCTGATGACATACTCGGCTTGGGCGACGAGGTTCGTCATGAAGTGGTGAGGCTGGAGCATTGTCCAGGCCATGCCCGACTCCTGCAGCTCCTTCTCGATCTGGTAATGCCATTGGCCGATCGGGGCCTTCGAGTGGTCGGTCGCAGCGAACGCCGAGACCTTCACCACATGCGAGACGCCTGCAGTGCGCGCCGCGACGATGGCGTTATGCTGCAACGCCACCATGTCTTCATAGTAGTGAGTGAGAAGGAACAGCTTCTCAGCGCCCTTGAAGGCCGCTGGCAAGGTTTCTGGCCGAGCCAGATCCCCGACGACCCATTCGACGCCCGGCAATTCCGGAGCTTTGTTTCGGTTGCGGACAAGGGCGCGTGCGTGGATCCCGGCTTGGGAAAGCAACCGCAGAAGTTCGCTTCCAATGGCGCCCGTGCCTCCAGTGACGAGTATCATACGGGTCCCTCCTGCCAGACGGTCGCCGGCTCACTTCGTAGCGGCACCCGTCGTCGCTTGCTTCGCGGCGTCCTGGGCCTTCTGGTAGCTCTCGATGACCGCCGCGTAGTTTGGCGCCACCAACGCGTAAAGCTTTGCGAGTTCGGCGGCCTCGGGACGATTCCAGGTGCGATGCGCTTCGGACAGCACCGCGTTGGTGGAAGTCGGAATGACTCCCGCCTGGATGAAGCGGGCGACTGTGGTGCGCGATGCCATTTCGCTCGGATCGCCCGACGCATCGATCACGGCATAGACTTTGAACCCGGCCGCCTTCGCGTCCAAGGCCGGAAACATCACGCAGACGCTGGTCCACACGCCGGCCATGATCAGCGTCTTTTTCCCGGTCGCGCGCACGGCCTTGACGAAGTCGTCGTTGTCCCAGGCATTCACTTCGCCTTTGCGTCCCACATAGACTGCATCCGGCGCGAACTGATGAATTTCGGGCATCAGCGGCCCATTCGGTCCGTTGGGCTCGGAAGCGGTCGTTATGACGGGAATTTTCAGGAGCGTCGCGAGTTTCGCGAGCATGATCGTGTTCGAGCGCAATTCGGAGACGCTGATGTCCTTGACGGTCTGGAACAAGCCGGACTGGTGATCCAACAACAGGATGACGGCGTCGGATGCGTCGAAGAGCGCGGCGCCACCGCCCGATGGCAATACGCTGGCGCGTTGCGCGGGATTGTTGGTCTGGGCGAGCGCGTTCGAGGTGGGCGACAACGTCATTAATGCGAGCGCGGAGGCAAACGCGCAGGAAAACAGCTTGGAGGCGATTGACATGACGGACTCCATTCGTGGTTAGGTCGAACCCGTCGACGGTCTGATGCGGTGGACAGGCAGGAGGTCGCTCTACGAGGCAGGCCGACACGTATCTGCCTCTTGTTGAAAACGGGACCACTGCCGGCAGTTGAATGCTTGATCTAAATCAACGGAAGCAGCTTCTTTCCTCGCGCGAGCGCAGATGCTTCGCATCAATCGGGGTGCGGCGCTGACGATCCGAAGTCGATGACCGGTCCGAGCGGTACCACGCCTGTCGGATTGATGGTGGTGTGGCTCTCATAGTAGTGGTGCTTGATGTGGTGGAGGTTGACCGTCTCCGAAACGTTGGGGAGATTGTAAATCTCCCGGACAAAGCGCCACAGCGCCGGATAATCGGCGATACGCCTCAAGTTGCACTTGAAATGACCGTGGTACACGGCATCGAACCGCACAAGCGTCGTGAACAGCCGTATGTCGGCTTCGGTGAGTTGGTCGCCCGTGAGGAAGCATGATTCCGAGAGCCGCCCCTCCAGCCAGTCAAGGGCCTCGAACAGCTTCACGACGGCTTCTTCGTAGGCGGCCTGCGTGGTCGCGAACCCAGCGCGGTACACGCCGTTATTGACGTCGCTGTAGATGCGCTCGTTGAGCGCGTCGATTTCCGCGCGCATGTGCTGGGGATAGTAGTCGCCCGGCGCCGCGTCGATGTCCTCGAAGGCGCTGTTGAACATGCGGATGATTTCAGCCGATTCGTTGGAGACGATGGTCCGGCGGGTCTTGTCCCAAAGGACTGGCACC
The DNA here is from genome assembly GCF_023006515.1 of Bradyrhizobium sp. PRIMUS42. Lineage (NCBI taxonomy): Bacteria > Pseudomonadati > Pseudomonadota > Alphaproteobacteria > Hyphomicrobiales > Nitrobacteraceae > Bradyrhizobium > Bradyrhizobium sp. PRIMUS42. The sequence continues at coordinate 4,542 of NZ_JALBGZ010000016.1, read as the reverse complement.
GTGACCCGGCCGGTATAGTGCGGGTCCGCCGCAACGTAGACTTGGCTGAGCGTCTCGGCACCATTGACGGGATCGCCTGTCACGCATGGGCCCGGCGCGAACGTCCAGCCTCGTTCGCGCATGCGCCAGTTGACCACCGAAAGGGAGATGGCGTTCTCGAGGCCCTTCAACCGTCGCATGATCAGGGTCCGGTGCGCCCAGGGACAGGCCAGGCTGACGTAGAGGTGGTATCGTCCTCGCTCGGCCGGGAAGCCACCCGCGCCGGTCGGACCCGGCGCGCCGTCCGCCGTCACCCAGTTGCGAAACGAGCTTGCCTTGCGCTCGAAGCGGCCGCCGGTACTCGCCGTATCGTACCAGACGTCACGCCATTCGCCGTCGACGAGCATACCCATTTGGGCCTCTTTCTCGCTTCGTTGGGGCTTCCTCGCCGCAGAGAACGTTCCGGAAGATCGCGGGACCTTCAGATGCGGCAAGGGTGACCAGCCGGTAACTAACGTTGTTCGTCCAAAAACTTGCTTACCAACGGCGACCAAATCGGAATGGCATCCGGCGAGCAGATGAAGAAATGACCGTCATTTCCGAACGCCGGTAGCAGATGGTACTCGGCTTTGCCGCCGGCACCGACAAATGCCTGATGCATCCGCTTCGATAGATCCGGTCCGAAGTATGTGTCGTTCTCATTGTAAAGCCATAGCATTGGCACGCGGGACGTATGACCGAACGCCGCGGTCGCTTCGACCAATTTGTCGGGCGCACAATTGTTGTTTGGCTTGCCGCCGACGCGGCCGCCCCGGCCTGCGGCGAAGGTGATGATGGCCTTCACCGCTGCCGGGTTGACGCTCGAGAGTGCGATCGACCCCCATCCGCCGGCGGATTGACCGACGATGATGACGTCCTTCGGTACGATGATTTTTTCGCCGGCCAGGTAATCGATGATCCATTGATCCATCTGGGCAATGGCAAGCCCGGCGTCGCGGAAATTAGGATTCTCGCATTTGCCGATCTTGGAGAAGAACGGCCCATAGAGACCTCGCTCAGGCACGTCGATTGCTGAAGCGCCATAGCCCGGACCGACCGGCGCTACGACAAAGTAACCGCGCTGAGCGAACCACTTCGCCGCATCTCTGAATTCCGCGAGCGGGAAGAAGCTGCGCTCCTTTGGGGTCGGCCCCACACCGTGATTCATGATCACCAATGGGAAGGGACCGGGACCGACGGGGCGGACCACGTAGCCGAAGGTGGGCAACGGAAGCAGAAGCGCCCAAACCTCTTCCTGGATTCGTTGTGACGGCACTTGGTCTTGTGCTTGAGCTGGGACGCTCAGTTGAATCAGGATGAGCGCAACCGCTCCCGCCCAGAGTGCCCGGAAGATCCTACGCATCTTGGTTGCTCCCGATGAGCGATGCGCCCAACTGCTGGCGATGACTTTCGCGGTCTCTCCACGTCTGGCATCAGGCGTCCGATTCACGGCAGGATGACAGCCTTGATCGGATGTAGGCGCGGGCCAACTTCAGAGAAAAGGCGGGTACCTATCCTTGATCTATATCAAGGTCCAGACCGCACGGCGTAGCCACTTCCGCGCGGCGTCGTGTGCGGCGCACTCATACTCTCTTGTTGCACCCTTGGCCGACCGAGTGCCGTACTCGCGCGACTTTGATTTGGATCAAAACAATCCCGAACTGCCGCGCTTTAAATGACAATTGACATTCGCGTCCCATGTCTAGCGGAGCGTGTCATGATCAATCTTGAGAAATACGGTGATGCTGCGGCGCTCGTCGGCCGTCTGTTCTTTTCATCGATGTTCTTGGCGTTCAGCTACGGCAAGCTGACAGCATTCGGGGGTACTTCGGGTTATTTGGCGTCGCTTGGCCTTCCGGCACCCGCACTCTTCACCTTGCTTGCTATCATAATAGAGATCGGCGGTGGCTTGCTTATGCTGGTCGGATACCAAACTCGCCTCGTGGCGCTCGGACTTGCGATCTACGTTTTGGTCTCAGCGTTTATCGGGCACTCGCAACTTGGCGATTCAAACCAGTTTATGCACTTCATGAAGAATATGGCGATCGTTGGCGGTTCGCTCGCCTTCGTTGCTCTCGGTGCAGGCGCTTACTCGTTGGATGCCAGAACCGTAGCGACCGCGAGGCACCGGCCGGCGTAAGGAGCGGATCAGATCACGATGGGACCATTCGCTCGAAACTGCTTACGTCCATCGCGACGCACCGCCTTAGGACAGGCGCGATGACTGGCAGCGCGCCGCGGAGCGACCCTCGTCTCTCTACGGCCCAGTTTTTTGCGCTGGCGCAGGCGCGGCTCTCGCTCGATGGGCCGGAAGCGCTTACCGATCCGCACTTCATCCCGCGCCTTGATGATGCCGATCCGGAATTGATCGCAGCAATTGCGGCGACGCGGCCAATCCGGACGGCCGCTGTGCTCGTCCCGATCATCGCTCGGGCGGAGCCTACAGTGCTGTTCACGCAGCGCACTTCTTATCTTTCGGACCACGCTGGAGAGATTTCGTTTCCAGGTGGCAAGATCGAGGCAGCTGATATCAGCCCGGCGGCAGCCGCGCTACGTGAGGCCGAAGAGGAAGTATCGCTGGACCGCCGCTTCGTTGAGCCGATGGGCTACCTTGACGTCCAACTCACGCCGACCGGCTATCGCATCCTGCCAGTGCTCGCGCGTGTGCAAGAAGGCTTCTCGCTTAACTTCAACCGCGGTGAGGTCAATGACACCTTCGAAGCGCCGCTCGCTCTCCTGATGGCACCGCACAATCACAGGCGTGAAATAGCGGAATGGAACGGCTTGAGCACTAGCGTCTACGCCATTTGGTTCAACGACCGCAAAATTTGGGGCGTGACGGCGGGTATACTCCGCAATCTCTGGGAGCGACTCTACAGAGACTGATGTGTTAAGCGAATGTCCGAATTGGGTCATGAACGCCAAAACTCGAGGTCATCATACTGGGTCCGCTTTCGGTTTCATAGCGACCGCCCCTCGCACGTTGAGCCGAACGTCTTGCTGTGATTCAAGTTCCTGATGGAGGGGGCAGATCATGCGCTACGAACTCACGGACGAAGAGTGGACTGCAATCGGGCCGATGCTACCGAAGAAGGCGCGCGGCGTGCCGCGGGTGAATGATCGTCGTGTCCTCAATGGGATCTTCTGGGTCTTGCGATCTGGAGCGCCTTGGCGCGATCTGCCGGACAACTTCGGTCCGTACACGACCTGCTACAATCGCCTCGTTCGTTGGCGACGAGCGGGCGTGTGGGCCCAGATTATGAACGCTCGGGCGGGCGCCCATGATGCGGCCGTCCAAATGCTCGACACTTCCATTGTCCGCGTGCATCAGCATGGAGCGTGCATCACCAGAAACTGGACACAGTCGATGGGACGGTCACGGGGCGGGTTGACCAGCAAGATTCATGCGCTCGTCGATGGTAATGGCCTTCCTCTACGGCTGGCACTTACATCTGGTGGGGCCCATGACAATCGACTTGCTGGAATATTGCTCTCGGATCTGAAATCCGGGTCGATGCTGCTTGCCGACCGAGGCTACGATGCCGATTGGATCAGGGACCTCGCCATGAAGAAAGGCGCGTGGGCCAACATCCCGCCCAAAAGCAATCGAAGCTATCCAATCTGCTTCAGCCCTTATCTCTACCGCGCCCGCAACAGGATCGAACGGTTCTTCAATCGGATCAAGCAATGTCGTCGAGTGGCTACACGCTACGATAAACTTGCCGACAACTATCTTGCCTTCGTGCAGCTCGCATCCATCCGGTTATGGCTGGCTGCGCGTAATGAGTACACACCCTAGTTAGGTAGCAAAATGGTAGCAGGAGAAGCTGATCATGACTGACGATCAGGTCAATCTCGTCGTTCAGCACCTTTGCGAGCAATTGCACTTGGCGCTCCGATTGAAGGACAGCGAGGCACATCCACCAAACGCCAAGGATATTGGATTTGATCCTGCCTCTGTAAGATCTGTATTGCTGACCGGGTTGCGTTCGGCGGGTGTCGTAACGATCCACCACGAGGCAGCCGTGGCGAGCGAAGAGCCGCCGTGGTCCTAAACGCAAAGATGCGGGACAGAAGCCCCGCGCCCGACGAGTCAAAGCGATTTGGCGGGCGCAAAAAACATCAAGCAAAACAACACTCACGCTACTGTGCATGGGGTTGTTTTTCAGGTTTTTGATCGGGCAGGCTACCCCCGTCCGATTTTGCGGGGCGGCCGCTTCTCGCCTCACGCCCCGCAGACGATCACGCCATACCAGCCCAGACCCCGATAGGTCTCGTAGCCCGGCGTCGCATGGAAGGCGACGAGCGAGCCGTTGCGGTCGTGATAGAAGCCGGAGCGCTGGCCGTTCAGCGAGATCGAGATGCGCTCGCTGAGGATGCCCTGGCCGTCGGACGCCGCGAGGACGCGCAAATTTGAATCGACCAGCAGCACGCGGGCCCGGTCGCTGTCGCCGATGCGCACGCCCTGGACGATGGCGCGGGCCTGCGGCTCCCAGTCGAAATGAATGGCGAGCACGCCGATCG
>NZ_JALBGZ010000169.1:0-9982 GCF_023006515.1 Bradyrhizobium sp. PRIMUS42 | reverse complement strand
ACAGGCATGCCGACGGACGCCATCATAGCGCCGGCAGGCAGGGCGACGGACGGCCCGGCGAAGGACGCCATGGCGAGGGCAGACCTGTTGATGGCAGGCCCGGTGAAGGCCACAAGGCCTCCAAGGGGTCTCGCCGCCACCGCGGTTCCGGTGGTAAGATGAACTCCTCACCCGCCGATCGGTCGGAACAGCGTCCCGCGCATAGCGCCGGCAAGCCTGATGGAATACAAGGCGTTGCCTTTTTGCGTCGCGAGAGTCGCCCCAACGGCCGACCGAACCGCAATCCTCATTCGAACTAACAGTCCACGACTGGAGACACCCACATGGCTAAGGAAGAGCTGATCCAGTTCGAAGGACTGGTCACCGAAATCCTCCCCGACGCCCGCTACCGCGTGCAGCTCGACGCCGGACACGAGATCGTTGCCTATACCGCCGGCAAGATGAAGAAGAACCGCATCAAGACGCTGGCGGGCGACCGCGTGACGGTGGAAATGTCGCCCTATGACCTCGAGAAGGGCCGGCTGATTTTCCGCCACAAGGACGAACGTCCCAGCGGGGTGGGTGGACCGCCTCGTCCGGGCCAGCGCGGCGGCCAGTTCCGCCGTCGTTAGGCGGTTGCTGGCGCGCGAGCGGCAGCAAGATTCCGGCCAGCCTATCGATCCGCCGTGGACCTCGCGGCGGATCAAAAAATCGTGCATGGCCGGATTGTTTTGAGGCCTCAATTCCGATAAAATGAATTTATCGATTTTCGGCCGGACGACATTAGCATCCACCGGTACAGCCGGTTCAGACACGCTGACGACCCTTCCAAAAATTCGATCTAACCGGCCTGCGCGAGCGGGCTCCAACATTGTGTTATCTGAGAAGGGACTACCCCCGTGAGCATGGGAACCGTGAAGTGGTTTAACGCGACCAAAGGCTTCGGCTTCATTCAGCCCGACGATGGCGGCCAGGACGTGTTCGTTCACATCAGCGCTGTCGAGCGCGCAGGCCTCGGCACGCTGCGTGAAGGTCAGAAGATCTCCTACGAGATCGTGGCCGACCGCCGCTCCGGCAAGTCGGCAGCGGACAACCTGCGCGACGCAGGCTGAACCGCCGGGCGCTTGGCCCGATCGGCTTGCGCCAGCCAAAGCAAACAAAAAGGCCGTGCGCAACGCACGGCCTTTTTCATTCCGAGGGCCTGCTCGTGGATGTCAGCACGAGGAGGGTACGCCGTTGTAGGGAACGCAGGTGACCTGGCGCGGCCGCGTGTAGGACAGATCGCTCAGCGGTATGCTCGACTTCAACACGTAACCCACGGAAGGTGTGTAAGTGTAGCTTGCCTCGCTGAGTATGAGGTAGGTCGACGGAATCAACAGCGTCGAGGGAAGCTCGCTGGTCACCTTGTCGCCGGCCTTCCGAGCCGAGGTCGCCAGCGTAGCTTGCGTCGCACCGCTCGCAATGGTGCCGGCCTTGCTCCACTGGACCGTGGCAATGCTGTTGGCATCGATGTAGATCTGGGAGATCGAGCCTTTCACGAGCGTAGCGTCGTAAGGCATGATGATCGAGATGCTCGCCGTGAACGCGTTCTGCATGTCGGAATCGGTCAGCGTCGTCGACTGCGATGTCAGATCGGACAGTGTCCGTGCGATCAACGTGACTTTGCGATCGATCGCCACGGCCGACGAGAATTCGACGGTACCGAAGAACATCACCAGCATCAGCGGCACGATGACCGCGAATTCGGTCGCCGCGAGCGCGCGGCTGTCGGCGACGAAGTCGCGCACCGAACTGCGGGCATTCCTCGAGAAATTTTTAATCGCCTGCATTGGTCCGCTCAGATCCATCTGCCTCAGAAGGGTTCGTTCTTGAAGGCAGCGGTCGCGACCAGCAGTCGCTTGCTGCTGCAACCGATGTTGTAGCCGAGGCCGGTGACGAAGAGCGGCCACTGATAGAACATCCGCACCACGACGACCTGGCTGGAGCTGCCGGGATTGTATTGCACGCCGGTCGGATTGAAGTTGCAGGAATCGCCGTAACTGGTGAGGTTCAGCGCCGTGAAGGAACTGGTACTCACCACGTCGACGTAAAGCTTGCTGCAATCGAAGAGCGCCGGGATCTGGCTGCAGACATAGGTCTTGAACGTGGTCTGATCGCACGCCGCGACCACGTTGGGCGTGGTCTGACAGGCTGCCACCGAGCCGCCCTGCGCTTGCGCCTGGCCGGTCAGAATGGCACGCGCCGAATTCTGGGTGACGGTCTCGAGCACCTGGCCTGCGAAGAACACCAGCGCCGTCTCGATGATGGCGAACAGCAGCGCGAAGAAAATCGGAGCGACCAGCGCGAACTCGACCGCCGCGGAGCCGCGGCGGCTGCCATGAAACCGGGATAGCGCTGTCCGGAGCGTGAACCTCGTAGGCGGAAGCGATGGCATCGCGTCAAATTCCCCAGCAGCGGCGATCCTCTGCTTGGTTCAATAGCTAAAACTGATTGTTTAAGTGTTGCAGGCGATTCACGCCCGCCGGACGGCATCGTTAAGGATGCGTTATCCATGCACGCCCGCATGCATCGAAGACGGCGCGCGCGGAGAGACCTCGCCCTGACAGTCCGGAAAATGCCCTGGCGGACTCAGGCGATCCTGCCCGGGTCAACCCGCCAGTCGACCTGGCTAGTTGGACTTGGTGCCCGCACCGGCGTTGCCGCTGGCATTGCTGCTCAGCGAACCGGCCTGGCTCATCGTGTTGTTGAAGTAATTGTCGCTGTCGCCGAGCGTCACACGACGCTGGCAAATCGGCACGCAGCTGTAGGATTCGCGCTCGATCCCGCGATAGACGGTGACGAGCCGGTCGCTCGGACCTTCGACCTGGATCTGGCGGTCGACCAGAATCTCGCCGCTCCGGTCGAGCGCGATGAAATTGGTGGCACCGTAGCCCTTGCCGGTCACGACGATCATGCCGCCGGGCTGGAGGGTGACGTCCGCGATCAGGGGATTGCCGACCACGATGGTCGCTACCTTGCCGGGCAGCCGTACCAGCTTGGCCTGGTCGACATTGACGGCGATGGTGTCGGCGGTGGGCTCGGCGAGGCCGGCAGCCGGCGATGCCAGCACTGCGGCGGCAACCAGAAGACAGACGCGCGCATGACGGCGCAGCAATTCTTTACGCATACTCTTACCCCCGGGACATCACAAACCGGCAGAAGCGACCAGATACAGCGGAGCCAGTGCCCGACCCGGGTAACCTGCCCTTAATTCGTGAACGTTCCGCAAACTCGCCGACTATTGTTTGAACGGACTGGCGTTTCCGGCCCGATATTCCAATCCTAGCGGCGGAACGGATAGGCCAGTTGGCCCCCGAACTCCTTCGGCATGGTCGCTTCGTCCTTGCCGTAGTCCTGCGGCAGCTGCCCCGCCGGCATGCGGAAGGTGCCGAACAGCACGTCCCAGATCGGAAACGTCCCGGCAAAATTCGTGTTGCCACCCTCTTCGAGCGAGGTGTGGTGCCAACGGTGGAATACCGGCGTTGCCAGCAAATATTTGAACGGTCCGAAGGTCCAGTTCAGGTTGGCGTGCACGAAGGCCGAATGGAAGGTGGTGAACGGGCCGACCCAGATCATGACGTTCGGGGAGATGCCGGCCATCAGCAGCACGACGTCGACGCTGATCGTCCCGAGCATAAGATTGACGGGATGGAAGCGGGCCGCGGAAATCCACCCGATCTCCTCCGACGAATGATGGACGGCGTGGTACTTCCAGAAGCCGCCGTCATGGAAAAGCCGGTGCAGCCAATACAGCATGAAATCAGACAGCATCAGGAATAGCAGAGCCTGCACCCACAGGGGCAGCTGCGCCAGCGGGCCGTGGCCATTGTCGTAGAAGGCGATGAGCCCGTCGGCATCGTGGATGTTGAAGATGGCGCTGGCGCCGACGATCAGAAGTCCGATCCGCATGGTGCGGGCGAACACCGGAACGAAGAACCAGTAACAGATGTCGGTGATGATCTCCCGCTTGCGCCACCACGGCGCGCCGGGATTGCAAGCCCAGAAATGCTCGAGCACGGTGAAGACGGCCGCGAGCGCGAAGGTGACCGGGATCACCTTCACGATGGTCTCGCCGAGCATCAAGGCGACTTGCATGGGCAGGCTCGACATCGTCGCCTCTCTTGCGGATTCCAGTTCTCCTACGCCTACTCCGCTAGATTTAAGGGAGGGTGAAGCCGCCGCCGCGCTCACGCTGCATCTGGAACCGGAGCGAATTGCAGCCGCAGCCTTAAGGCGAAATTCACTTTGGGCGGAAGCAGCGCGCCAGAAACGGGTTTGCTTGATCGAATTAACTCCACCGAAAGAGCTCGGCTCTCATGGTCATCGGGTCAAAGACGGCGCCGAACGAGGCGATCTTCACCCCAGATGGAGTTTTGTTCATGAAGAACTTGATTGCACGTTTCGCGAAGGATGAATCCGGCGCCACCGCCATCGAATACGGTCTGATCGCCGCCGGCATCGCGCTGGCCATCATCACCGTCGTCAACAATCTCGGCACCACGCTGAACACCAAGTTCACCTCGATCAGCACGTCGCTGAAGTAAGCGACCGACGAACGACGGCAAAAGCCCCGGATCTCCGGGGCCTTTGTTTTTGAAGACGGCGAGTTCCAGTGGCGTTGCGCGAGTACAGAACCGATGCCGCGGTCGCGGCGAACGAGGCAGGGGCGGCGCAGGCCGGATCACCGGTCTATTGGGTCTGCCTTGCCCTGCTGCTTGCAACAGTCGCGCTCGCCGCGCGCATTGCCAGCCTCTGGTGAGCACGCGTTCGGCGGCTTCGGCCGCGCGCGACCCATACTGCCGTTGTCGGTTTGTTTAGCACTGCCGGCTAGCATCGCCCGACGCCAGTTCCCGCCGCAAACCCAGGCCTCAAGACGCAGCCCATGATCCTCGACCTTGCGCGCCTTCTGCTCTTCCCGGCCTTGATGGCGTTCGCCGCCGCGAGCGATCTCTTCACGATGACGATCTCGAACCGTGTGTCGCTGGCGCTGGTCGCCGGCTTCTTCGCACTTGCCCTCGCCGGTGGCATGGCACCTTACGAGATGCTGAGTCATGTCGGTGCCGGCGCGCTTCTCCTGGTCGTGGCCTTCACCTGCTTTGCGATGGGCTGGGTCGGCGGCGGCGACGCCAAGGTCGCGGCCTCGGTCGCGCTCTGGTTCGGGTTCGCGCAGTTGATGAACTTCCTGCTCTACGCCTCGCTGTTCGGCGGCGCGCTGACGCTGCTCCTGCTCCAGTTCCGGCAATGGCCGCTGCCCTACGGGCTGGCGGGTCAGGCCTGGCTCGCGCGGCTGCACGCCAAGGAGAGCGGAATCCCCTACGGCATCGCGCTCGCCCTGAGCGCGCTGATGGTCTACCCGGAGACCGAATGGGTGAAGGCGATCGACCTCGCCCACCTCGCACTGCGCTGAACGCACTGGGTAAACCGGGCGCTAAGGCGATTTAGATACGCCTCATTAACCATGCTTTGACGAATAGCTGGTCAACTGCCGATTACGGCGGCGGCAGCGTCGCGGCGTTTTGTTGGAAAGTGAAGCGTATGAATAGGGCACGCATTGTCGTCCTGACGGTCGCCATCTGCGCCGGCGGCGTCGCCGCGTACCTGGCGAGCGGCTCGGACAATTCTGCGCCGCCTCCGGCCCCGGTCGCGCAGCTCCCGACCGTCGACGTTCTCGTGGCCAAGAACGACATCGGCCTCGGCCAGACCGTGAAGCTGGAAGACGTGCAATGGCAGACTTGGCCGGCCGCGACCGCCAGCGCCATCTTCATCCGCCGCAACGAGCGTCCCGAGGGCGCGACCCAGGTCGCCGGTTCGATCGCGCGCGCGCCCTTCATTCAGGGCGAACCGATTCGCGACCAGAAGCTGGTCAAGGCCGAGGGTTCCGGTTTCATGGCGGCAATCCTGCCCACCGGCATGCGGGCGATCTCGACCGAAATCTCGCCGGAGACCGGCGCGGGCGGCTTCATCCTGCCCAACGATCGCGTCGACGTCCTACTCACGCGCCGGCTGAAGAACCCGGACCAGAGCAGCGGCGCCCCCGACGTCGTCACCTCCGAGATCATCCTGGCCAATATCCGCGTCCTCGCCATCGATCAGGCGCCGAAGGAGAAGGACGGCCAGAACGCGGTGGTCGGCAAGACCGTCACCCTCGAGCTCAATCCCGCGCAGACCGCAACGCTTTCGGCGTCCCGCCAGAGCGGCACGCTGTCGCTGGCACTGCGCAGCATCGTCGACGTCAAGATGAGCGAAATCACGCTCGATGACTCCGCGCAGAAGCGGGACGGTGTTTCGATCATTCGCTACGGCATTCCAAGTCAGACGGCGAAGGCACGATGAAGACAGTCGATATGAAATGCAGGGTGGATTTGACGACGATGCGGACCTCCATGGTCCGCGCCCTGTCGTTTTCGGCCGCTGTCGCGCTGGCGCTCAACCCGGTTCTGACCCCCGTGGTCGCCGCCGATTACCGCCCCGTGGCGTCGGCCGCAGCGGACGGCCAGATGAACGCGCGCTTCCTCTCGCTCGGCGTCGGCAAGTCCATCGTGATCGACCTGCCGCGCGACATCAAGGACGTGCTGGTCGCCGATCCCAAGATCGCCAATGCGGTGGTCCGCTCGGCGCAGCGCGCCTATATCATCGGCGCCGCGGTCGGCCAGACCAATATCGTGTTCTTCGATACCGCCGGTCAGCAGATTGCGGCCTATGACATCGCGGTCAAGCGCGACCTCAACGGCGTGCGCGCCGCGCTGAAGCAGGTCCTGCCCAATTCAGACATCCAGATCGACGGGCTCGGCGACGGCATCATCCTGACCGGCACGGCGGCGAACCCGTTGGAAGCGCAGCAGGCCAACGATCTCGCCGCGCGCCTGGCCGGCGGCGCCGACAAGGTGGTGAACTCGATCGTGGTCCGCGGCCGCGACCAGGTCATGCTCAAGGTGACGGTGGCGGAGGTCCAGCGCACCATCGTCAAGCAGCTCGGCATCGACCTGACCGCCAACCTCAACTACGGCACCTCCGTGGTGAGCTTCTCGAACTCGAATCCGTTCACGGCTCTCGGCAAGAACCTCGTGGACGGCAACAATCTCACCACGAAGTTCGGCGGCGCGCCGTCGGTGCAGGCCACCCTGCGCGCGATGGAAACCGCGGGCGTGATCCGCACGCTGGCCGAACCGAACCTGACCGCGATCTCCGGTGAATCGGCAACGTTCATCGCCGGCGGTGAATTCCCGGTCCCGGCAGGCTATGCGTGCGATCCCACCACGCATGTCTGTACCACCCAGATCAGCTTCAAGAAGTTCGGCATCTCGCTCAACTTCACCCCCGTGGTGCTGAGCGAAGGCAAGATCAGCCTGCGGGTGATGACCGAGGTCTCCGAACTTTCGAACGAAAACGCGATCACGCTGTCGCAGGCGGTGACCTCGACGTCGGTGAACTCGCTGACGGTGCCCTCGATCAGGACCCGCCGCGCGGAGACCTCGCTGGAAATTCCCTCCGGCGGCGCAATGGCGATGGCCGGCCTGATCCAGCAGCAGACCAAGCAGGCGGTCAGCGGACTGCCGGGACTGATGCAGCTCCCGATCCTCGGCACGCTGTTCCGCAGCCGCGACTTCGTCAACAACGCGACTGAGCTCGTCGTGATCGTAACGCCTTACGTCGTTCGCGCGGTGGCGCCGAAGGATCTGTCGCGACCGGATGACGGCTTTGCCCCGCCGGCGGATCCGCAGGCTCAGCTGATCGGCAACATCAACCGGATCTATGGCGTGCCTGGCCGAACCGAACCGGCCAAAAACTACCGCGGCACCTATGGCTTCATCACCGACTGAAGCGGAACGGGGACTTCACGATGATCACAAGACCACCCCAGCTTCGCAAACGCGCCATCCGCCTCGGTGGCGCGCTCGTCGGCATGGCGCTGGCGCTCGGCGGCTGCCAGCACGACGAAGTCCTCACCGCCTCCATTCCCGACGACTACAAGCAGCGCCATCCGATCGCGGTCGAGGAGCAGAACCGCTCGATCGTCGTCTTCGTCGGCCATGCCCGCGGCGGATTGACCGCCGCCCAGCGCGCGGACGTGATGGGTGTGGCCTCGGCATGGTTGCACGAAGGTACGGGCGCCATCCGTATCGACGTGCCCTCCGGCACGCCCAACGCGCGTCCGGTTGCGGACACGATGCGTGAAATCCAGGCGATGCTGGCGGGCGCAGGCGTTCCGCCGCGCGGCGTGAACATTCACCCCTACCAGCCGGAAGACAAACGTTTCCTGCCGCCGATCCGGCTCACCTATTCCAAGATCGCCGCGGTCGCGGGTCCATGCGGCCTGTGGCCGGAGGACATCGGCCCTTCGATGAAGAACAAGAGGTGGTTCGAGAACAAGGATTACTACAATTACGGCTGCGCCTATCAGCGCAACCTCGCAGCGATGGTCGACAATCCGTCGGACCTTGAGCAGCCGCGGCCCGAAACGCCGTCCTACACGGCCCGACGCATCACCGGTCTTGAGAAGTATCGCAAGGGACTCTCGACATCGACCACCTATCCCGACGCCGACAAGGCCAAACTCAGCGACACCGGCAAATGATCAGCTACGCTCGCCAGACACACGAAGAGCAGCCGGAAGCAGGTCCTCCGCCGGTCGAGGAGCATATTGCGCCCGCGCCGCGCGTCTCCGTCCAGGCCTTTTGCGAGACCGTGGAAACTGCTGCCGCGGTCCAGTCGGCCGGCGAGGATCGCCGCCTCGGCAAGGCCCATCTGAAGATCCAGATGGGCGGCATGGCGGCCGCGGTCGAAGCCTACCGCTCGGCTCCCACGCCGAACGTGATCGTGCTCGAGAGCGACGGCCGCAACGACCTCTTGGGCGGGCTCGACCAGCTCGCCACCGTCTGCGACGCCGGCACCCGCGTGGTCGTGATCGGCCGCATCAATGACGTCACGCTCTACCGCGAGCTGGTGCGCCGCGGCGTCAGTGACTATGTGCTCGCGCCGGTCGGCGCGATCGACGTCGTGCGCTCGATCTGCAACCTGTTCTCGGCGCCGGAAGCCAAGGCGGTCGGCCGCATCATCGCCGTAGTCGGCGCCAAGGGCGGCGTCGGGGCTTCCACCATCTCCCACAATGTCGCCTGGGCGATCGCGCGCGACCTCGCAATGGACGCCGTCGTCGCCGATCTCGACCTCGCCTTCGGCACCGCCGGGCTCGACTACAACCAGGATCCGCCGCAGGGCATTGCCGACGCCGTGTTCTCACCCGATCGCGTCGACACCGCCTTTATCGACCGCCTGCTGTCGAAATGCACCGACCATCTCAGCCTGCTGGCGGCGCCGGCGACGCTCGACCGGGTCTATGATTTCGGCACCGACGCATTCGACTCGGTATTCGACACGCTGCGTTCCACCATGCCGTGCATCGTGCTCGACATTCCGCATCAATGGTCGGGCTGGACCAAGCGCGCCTTGATTGGAGCGGATGACATCCTGATCGTGGCCGCTCCCGACCTCGCCAATTTGCGCAACACCAAGAACCTGTTCGATCTGCTGAAGGCCGCGCGTCCCAACGACCGACCGCCGCTCTACTGCCTGAACCAGGTCGGCGTGCCGAAGCGACCCGAAATCGCCGCCGCGGAGTTCGCCAAGGCCATCGAGAGCCAGCCGATCGTCTCGATCCCGTTCGAGCCGCACATCTTCGGCTCGGCGGCCAACAACGGCCAGATGATCGCGGAGATCTCCGCCAACCACAAGTCGATCGAGATGTTCCTTCAAATCGCCCAGCGCCTGACCGGCCGCAGCGAGACCAAGAAACAAAAGTCGTCCCTGTTTTCACCCCTGATTGACAAGTTGCGGGGAAAATAAGCCACCGCATGGAGTTGTTAAGTGTTTGGTAAGCGTAGCGGAACAGACACCGACCTTCGGGCGCCCAAGCCCGGCGCCGTGTCGCCCGAGCCTGCCCAGGCTCCGGCGCCGACGGTGTCGCGCG
>NZ_JALBGZ010000168.1:0-9997 GCF_023006515.1 Bradyrhizobium sp. PRIMUS42 | reverse complement strand
TGGCGGAAGCCTCCGCACTGGCCGCGCTGCGCTGCGACCATGAGGATGCCTGGGCGCATGTCGCACTCGGCAGCGTCTGCTTCTCGACACGCCGGCTTGCGGATGCGCTGTCCGAGTTCGAGCAAGCGCTCGCGCTCAATCCGAACTTCTCGCTGGCGCAAGGCTATTACGCACTGGCGCTGTCCTATGCCGGACGGCCGAAGGATTCGTTCGAGGCCGCCCAAAGGGCGATCCGGCTGTCACCGCGCGATCCGTCGCTGGCGATCTATCAGGGCATCGCCGGCTATGCGCGTTTCACCGAACGCCAATACGACGAGGCCATCGCGCTCGCGCGCGAGGCGATCCGCCATCGCGGCGATCTCACCGGCGCCTACCGCGTGCTCGCGGTCTCAGCCGGCATGACGGGCGACGCGATGCTCGCGGAGACGGCGCTGGGCGAGCTCCGTCGCACCCAGCCGGACATCTCGCTGCACTGGATCGCGACAAAGCTGCCATGGGCCAATGAGGCCGATCGCGAGCACTATCTGGAGGGATTTCGGCGCGCGGGGTTGCGTTAGACGACCGTGATGCGGTCCTACGTCGTGCGCTTGCGGCGCAGGTGGACGATGACGTCGAGCCGCGCGATCTCGTGCCCGGGAAGCGCCTCGGGGATCTTGGTGAAGGCAAGACCGTCGGCAACATCGACCAGCACATCCTCGCCTTCGAGATAGAAGTGCGGATGCACGGATGTGTCGGTGTCGAAGAACGACTTGATGCCGTCGGCCGCGATCCGGCGGAGCAGGCCAGCCTCGGTGAACTGGTTCAGCGTGTTATAGACGGTCGCGAGCGACAGATACGCGTTCGCCGCCATCGCCTCTTCATAGAGGCTCTCTGCGGTGACATGACGATGGCCGCCCAGGAACAGCAATTGGCCGAGCGCGAGGCGCTGACGCGTCGGGCGCAGGCCGGCATTGCCCAGCAATTGCAGGCAGTGCTGCACGCCCGCGTCCGGCGGCAGCTCGTGGCCGGCGACATCAGGTCCGTCATCGTCACCCACAGGGATATTCGTGGCCTGGATGTCCATCGATTGTCTCACGCGTCTCACGGCTCAAGGAAGCAGGACACGCCGTTCCGGGTCCCGCCAGTTGCCATTCGATCGCAAAGGCGGCGGCTCGGCTTTGATCCGGATCAAATCCGCAGCGCAGCCGCCTCCGACCTATCGCAAGGCGGTCCGGTTTATTCCGCGTGGCGCAAGAAGGCTCGACTACCGTCCCGCGACGCTGTGTCGCTAGTTCCACCGGGCGTGTCGGCCAACGACCGACATCATGGCTCTCCCCGGCAATAAGAGGCCGATCCATCAAAACAGGACGCGCTGTACATTTTTTGTGCGAGCCCTGTCGCGACTTTCATCTTGCGGCGCCGAACGGGACTGTGTGAGCCTCGATATCGGATGGGGACTGGGATGGGCCGGCCGTCGCTTTGCGCGCGAGGACGTTGCGGAGCGTTCACGGCCGGTCGCTTGAGAAAGATACGACATGCCAAAACGAGTGTTGCTTGGTCTCCTCCTGGCTTGCGGCCTCACGGCCCCGGCACTGGCGCAAGAGCCGAAAACGGGGGGCGTGGTCAATGCCGTGATCCAGCCCGAGCCGCCCGGCCTGATGCTCGCCCTGGTCCAGAACGGCCCGACCCAGATGGTGTCGGGCAATATCTTCGAGGGGCTGCTGCGCTACAGCCCCAAGCTCGAACCGCAGCCGGAGCTCGCCGAGAGCTGGAGCGTCAGCGAGGACGCCAAGACCTACACCTTCAAGCTCAGGAAGGGCGTGACCTGGCATGACGGCAAGCCCTTCACCGCCGCCGACGTGCTGTTCTCGGTCGAGATGCTGAAGCAGACCCATGCGCGCGCCCGCAACAACCTCGCGCAGGTCGACAAGGTCGAGGCGCCCGACGACTACACTGTCGTGTTCACGCTGAAGCAGCCGTTCGGCCCGTTCCTCGGCATCTTCGAGGTCGGATCGATGCCGATGGTGCCGAAGCATCTCTATGACGGCACCGACTTCAAGACCAATCCTTACAACAACGCGCCTGTCGGCACCGGCCCCTTCATGTTCAGGGAGTGGCAGAAGGGCTCGTTCATCCGCCTGGTCAAGAACCCGAACTATCATGAGAAGGGCAAGCCCTATCTCGACGAGATCTACTGGCAGATCATTCCCGACGCCGCGGCGCGCTCGGTGGCGTATGAGACCGGCAAGGTCGATGTGCTGCCCGGCGGCTCGGTCGAGAACTTCGACGTGCCGCGGCTGTCCAAGCTGAAGGACACTTGCGTCACCGGCGCCGGTTGGGAGTTCTTCTCGCCGCTGGCCTGGCTGTGGCTCAACAACCGCCAGGGTCCGCTCGCCGACAAGCGGGTGCGGCAGGCGGTCATGTATGCGATCGATCGCGACTTCGCCAAGGACGTGATCTGGAACGGGCTCGGCAAGGTCGCAACCGGCCCGTCCGCCTCGACCATCAAATACTACACCGACGACGTGAAGAAATATCCGTACGATCCGGCCAAGGCCAAGGCGCTGCTGAAGGAAGCCGGCTACAAGGGCGAGAAGATCCGCCTGCTGCCGCTCGCCTATGGCGAGACCTGGCAGCGCTGGGGTGAAGCGGTGAAGCAGAACCTGATGGACGTCGGCATCAATATCGAGACCATCGCCACCGACGTTGCCGGCGGCAACCAGAAGATCGGCGATTGGGATTACGACATCGCCTTCACCTATCTCTACCAGTACGGCGACCCCGCCCTCGGCGTCGGCCGCAACTACGTCTCCAGCGCCATCGCCAAGGGCCAGGTGTTCAACAATGTCGAGGGTTACTCCAACCCGGAGATCGACAAGCTGTTCGCCGACGGCGCGGTCGCAACCCCTGACTCCAAGCGCAAGGAGATCTACGAGAAGGCGCAGAAGATCCTCGTCGAGGACGTGCCGGTGGCCTGGATGCTCGAGCTGCAATTCCCGACCATCACGCGCTGCAAGGTCAAGAACCTGATCACCACGGGCATCGGGGTCAATGACGGCTTCAAGGACGCATGGCTCGAGAAGTGAGGGCGGGCACTCCGAACTCCGCTTACCTCTCCCGCTTGCGGGAGAGGTCGACGCGCTCGCAGAGCGCGGCGGGAGAGGGCTTTCTCCTCTTGGCGTCCTCTCTGCGGAAATACCCTCTCCCCTGCCCTCTCCCGCAAGCGGGAGAGGGAGCGCACCGTGATTGTCGCTGCGTTCAACCTGATCTGATCGCCATCTAAGATGCTCTCCTTCGTCGCTCAACGTATCCTGAAGGGCGTGATCGTCCTGCTTGCGATCGTCGTCCTCAATTTCTTCCTGATCCGGCTTGCGCCCGGCGATCCCGCTGTCGTGATGGCGGGCGAGGCCGGAGCCAGCGACCAGGTCTTCGTCAAGCAGCTCCGGGAAAAGTTCGGCCTCGACAAGCCGCTGCCCGAGCAGCTTTTCATCTACGTCAAGGGCGTCGTGACGCTCGACCTCGGCTTCTCCTTCCGCCAGCAGGCACCGGTCGCAAAGCTGATCGGCGAACGGCTGCCGGCGACGCTGCTGCTGACGCTGACGGCATTCGCGATCTCGCTCGCGCTCGGCATTCTGTTCGGCACCTTCGCCGCGCGCTTTGCCGGGACCTTCCTCGACACGGCCATCACCGTGTTCGCGCTGGTCTTCTATGCCATGCCGCTGTTCTGGGTGGCGCTGATGGGCATCCTGCTGTTCTCGGTCACCATGGATTGGTTGCCGAGTTTTGGTTACGAGACGGTCGGTGCCAACCTCACCGGCTTCGCCCATGCGGTCGATGTCGCAAAGCACCTGATCATGCCGGCGATGACGCTCGGCCTGTTCTTCATGGCGACCTATACCCGCATGACGCGCGCCTCGATGCTGGAGGTGAAGCGGCTCGACTTCGTCAAGACGGCGCGGGCCAAGGGCCTCTCGGACGCCGTGATCCAGCGCCGCCACGTGCTGCGCAACGCGCTGCTGCCGGTCGTGACGCTGGCCGGCGTGCATTCCGGCACGCTGATCGGCGGTGCCGTCATCACCGAGACCGTGTTCGCCTGGCCCGGCATCGGACGCCTGATGTACGACGCCCTGCTCCAGCGCGACTACAATCTGCTGCTTGGCGTCTTCGTGATCTGCTCCGCCATGGTGCTGATCTTCAACCTCATCACCGACCTGGTCTACCGACTGGTCGATCCGCGCATCGAATTCGCCTCATGAAACAGTTCTGGAAATCGATGCTGAAGAGCCCGAGCGGCGTCATCGGGCTCGTCATCCTGGTGCTCGCGATCTCGGTCGCATTGTTCGGGCCGATGCTGTTCCCAAACTCGCCCTGGCGCATGGTGCAGCGGCCGTTCCTGCCGCCGTTCACACTCTCGACGGTGCCGCTCGGCACCGACGCGCTCGGTCGCGACGTGTTCGCCGGCATGATTTTTGGCGCACGCGTCTCGCTGCTGGTGGGCCTCGTCTCCACGCTGGTGGCGCTGATCGTCGGCATGCCGATCGGCGCCATGGCCGGCTATTTCGGCGGCAGGGTCGATGACGCCCTGATGCGCTTCACCGAGTTCTTCCAGACCATTCCGAGCTTCGCGCTCGCGATCGTGCTGGTCGCGATCCTGCAGCCTTCGATCTATTCGATCGTGACCTCGATCGCGCTGGTGAGCTGGCCGCCGGTCGCCCGTCTCGTGCGCGGCGAGGTGCTGTCGCTGCGCACGCGCGAATATGTCCAGGCCGCCGTGGTCACCGGGCAGTCGCACACCTGGATCATCCTGCGCGAGATCCTGCCCAACGCGCTGTCACCGGTGATCGTGCTGGCCTCGCTGATGGTGGCGACCGCGATCCTGCTGGAATCCTCGCTGTCCTTCCTCGGCCTCGGCGATCCCAATCTGATCTCCTGGGGCTACATGGTCGGCGCCGGCCGCACCGTGATCCGCCAGGCCTGGTGGATCACCGTGTTTCCCGGTGTCGCCATCCTGATCTCCGTGCTCGGATTGAACCTGATCGGCGAAGGCCTCAACGACGCGCTCAATCCGCGTCTGTCGCGAGAGGGACGCTGACGATGAGCGCCGCGCCCGCCGTCTCCATCAAGAACCTCAAGATCGCGCTGCCGAAAGGCGCCGAGCGTCCGTTCGCCGTGGACGGCGTCTCGCTGGACCTGCGGCCCGGCAAGATCGTCTGCGTCGTCGGCGAGTCCGGCTCCGGCAAGTCGATGTGCGCGCATGCGCTGATGGGCCTGTTGCCTGATACGGTGTCTATCGCCTCCGGCGAGATCCAGTTCGAAGACCGCGACCTGCTCAACCTCGATGACGACGGCTGGCGCGATCTGCGCGGCCGCAGGCTGGCGATGATTTTTCAGGAGCCGATGACCGCGCTCAATCCGCTGATGCGGATCGGCGACCAGATGGCGGAGATGTTCGAGGCACACGGCCTGCTCACGCCGGGAGAGCGGCGCGCGAGAGCGCTCGCTTTGGCACGGGAAGTCGGCCTGCCCGATCCCGAGCGCATCGTCCGCGCCTATCCGCACCAGCTCTCCGGCGGCCAGCGCCAGCGCGCCATGATTGCGATGGCGCTGGCGCTCGAGCCGGCCGTGCTGGTCGCGGACGAGCCCACCACCGCGCTCGACGTCACCACGCAGGCGCAGATCCTGAAACTGATCCGCAACCTTCAGCGCAATCGCAACATGGCGGTGATGTTCATCACCCATGATTTCGGCGTGGTCGCCGACATCGCCGACCAGGTCGTCGTGCTCCGGCATGGCAAGGTCGTCGAGGAAGGCCCGGCCGCGACCGTCTTCAACGAGCCGCAGCACGACTACACCAAGGCCCTGCTCGCAGCCGTGCCCTCGATGGATCCGCCAGAGCGAAAGCCGCTCGACGATCAGGCCAGGGCGGTCGAGGTGATCGGTCTGGACAAGACCTACGTGACATCCGGCGGCTGGTTTCGCGAGGACCGCCGCGTCGATGCGGCGCGCGCGGTCAATTTCGACATCCTCAAGGGCGAGACGCTCGGCCTCGTCGGCGAATCCGGTTCCGGAAAATCGTCGGTGGCGCGGCTCGTGATGCGGCTGATCGAGGCGGACCGCGGCACGGTGCGGATCGGCGAGACCGATCTCACGTCGCTCTCTGGCAAGGCGCTGCGCACCGAGCGCCACCGCATCCAGATGATCTTCCAGGATCCGTTCGCCTCGCTCAATCCGCGGCGCAAGATCGGCCACATCATCGCCGACGGCCCGATCGCGGCGGGCATCGATCCGAAGATCGCCTTCGACCGCGCCCGCGATCTCCTCAAGATGGTGGGCCTCGATGCCGGCGCGCTCGAACGCTATCCGCATGAATTCTCGGGCGGCCAGCGCCAGCGCATCGGCATTGCGCGCGCGCTGGCGCTCGAGCCCGAGATCATCGTCGCGGATGAAGCCGTCTCCGCGCTCGACGTCTCGGTGCAGGCGCAAGTCTTGAGACTGCTCGAAGACCTCAAGGTACGCCTGGGCCTCTCGATGCTGTTCATCACCCACGATTTGCGCGTCGCCGCCCAGATCTGCGACCGCATCGCGGTAATGCAGCGCGGCGCCATCGTCGAGTTGAAGCCGACGGCGCAGCTCTTCGCCGCGCCGGAGCATGCCTATACGCGGGAGCTGCTTGCGGCGGTGCCGGGGCGCAAGGACCGCGCGCCGGCGGCGTGAACGAACGCGTGCGACAGCCGAATTCGAGATCGTTCTAAGACTTGCCCGCCGCAAGATGAGAAACATATTCGATTGAACGGCATTGGCTTGGCAAGATTGTCCTTGCTGGCGGCAGCAAAGGGAAAATTGGCATCGGACCGCGCGCGTCGTGATGCGTTGCGCAGCTTCGCAATTCACGCGAGAGAGCAAACCGGGGCATCCGACCGCCGGAGTACCATCACGCGCATTTGTTCTGACGTGAGCGGCTGCGCCGTTTCGAAGCCGAAACAGGCGCCATAGATCGAAATGGAATGATCACCGTCATCTGATGACGGATTTGCCAACTGATATCCGGAGCCACCATGGGCGAAGTTATTCAATTTGTCTCAAAGTCCGAGCGCGAGCGAGCGCGTCTTATTCAAGAGGCACGCGCCATTTACGACAGCATCTTCCCATCGGCTGATCCCGCCAGCGAGGGGCAGGATAAGGCAGCGAGAGGCCGGCGGTCCATCGGACGCGACGGGAGTAACCTGTCGTGATCAAGATCATCGCCGTGCTTTGCAGCATCGCCTCTCCGACCAATTGTCACGAGCAGATCGTCACCACCTCGGATTTTGCGGAGGTTTCGGTGCAGTCCTGCCTGATGGGCGCGCCGCAACTCGCCGACTGGATGAACCAGCATCCGGCCGAGCGACTGGCAGCGTGGCGCTGCGTGATCGGGAAGCAGGCCGGCCGGGGAATCTAGCGACGAAGCTGATCGAGCAGGTCGCACGGTGACGACAATCCGCCACCGGCGAAAATCAACTTCTTGCGCCTCGCCGCACGCGCCGAACGGTATCGCTCTAACGGTATCGCCCTATCGGGTAGTGTTGCTCCAGGTCGGAACGGAATTGGTCACTCCGACCGAGGGCCAATTGTACGAGCCGACCGACGGTGCCGTGACCGTGCCGGCCGTCTGTCCGGATGACCCGTAGGACGCCCTCGGCTGCGCTGCCGATGCTGGCGCACCGCTATAGCTCGGCGCCACCACACCCGTGCTGTAATGTCGGCTCGACCGGACCTTCTTTGCTTCAGCCGCGAAAGGCGCGGCAAGCAATCCGGTCGTGATGAGCGCGGCAATGGCGAATTTGATGGTTTTCATGGCTGATCCTTTCGCCCGCTGCACGCCCCGGTATTCAACTGTACATTCACCGGACAATTTCCATAGGTCTCAGTTCATAACTCCGTGCGCGAGCGAAGGTGCCGAAGCGCAGGGAGCACGCATCCGCCGCCTTCGGATCGACCCGAATCAGCGTTAGTGCATTGCGATCAGTGACTTCCCTGGACGCGAGCAGCATGACCGGCGCCGAACTGAAGCAACTCCGCGACGACCTCTCCGACGCCCTCGAGCGCAAGCTCACGGCGGCCGACATGGCCAAGCTCTGCGGATTGCCGGAGAAGGGCGGCGCTGACACCATCCGGCGCTGGGAGGTCAGCGGTCCGACGCCGTCGGCGACCAAAGTGCTGCGCGTGCTGGCGATGGCGAGCGAGCGCTATCCGATCCTGGAGAAGTTCGACATCTTCGATCGCCATGACGTGCGCGAGGAGGACCGGCCTGCAAAACGCGCGGCGTTCCGCGAACAGATGCGCGATGAGGCGCGACGGCGTCTTGGTTAATGAAGCAGGCTCAGAGGTTACCGGAAAGCTGCGAAGTTAAGCCTTCCTTCAGCATTTCTTAAGCCGACATTAAGCACGAAAATCATTTGCAGCCCAATAAGTTAGCTTGGGCCTCGCTGTGCCACGCATGTGACAGCATTTTCGTCAAAAGCAAGCTATCTGCAAAACCAACGCCGGCGCGGAAAAGCGCGCCTGCCGGGGACCTTTAGTGTTGGAGTTTGGACTATGAAGAAGATTCTGTTTGCGACCGTGGCGCTGCTCGCGATGGGCGCGGCTGCCCCGGCCGTCGGCGCCGATCTCGGCAACCGCAACTACTATAAGACGCCCGCGCCGGCCTATGCCGCGCCAATCTATAACTGGACCGGTTTCTATATCGGCGGCCATGTCGGCGGCGCGTTCTCCAGCGACAACAACTTCAACGGCCTCTCCACCGGCAACAACGGCAACGGCCGTTTCCTCGGCGGCGTGCAGGTCGGAGCGGACTGGCAGATCAACCCGAACTTCGTGGTCGGCGTCGAAGGTCAGTATTCCTGGCTCTCCGGCAGCGTCGGCGCAGTGTTTCCGGGCGGCGTCGCCTACACCAACGACCAGCGTGGCCTCGGCTCGATCACCGGCCGCGTCGGCTACACCTGGGGCCCCGGCCTCGTCTACGTGAAGGGCGGCTATGCCTATTCGGACAACAACGAGAAGGTGACCGTCGGTGGCGTGCCGACCGGGTTCGTGATCACTGGCGATCACCGCAACGGCTACACGGTCGGCGCCGGCCTCGAATACATGTTCGCCCCGAACTGGTCGGCCAAGGCCGAGTACCAGTACTACAATTTCGGCGAGGCGAGCTTCACCGGCGGTCCGCTCGCGGGCACCGGCAGCTTCACCACCGACGACCACACCATCAAGGCGGGCGTCAACTATCGCTTCAACTGGGCAAGCCCGGCGGTCGCGCGCTACTGATCGGTTACCGCAATCTTAAGATGACCCAGGGCCGGCGATTTCGCCGGCCCTTCTTTTTTCGCCCTGCGGAACACGCGCAACCTTTTGCGGAGATTGCGAATTTTTAACTCGCCGTGCGGATACTGCCGGCCACCAAGCAGAAACAAGAATTGTTGGGGGAATTTCGATGGCGATCCGTCTCAGCCTTAGCGGCTCACTTGGCCGAATGCGGCCGCGTTTCAAGATGCCGACCTGGGGCGTGCGCGGCAGCCTGTTCGCGGCCTTCGCGGTGATCGCTGGCATGGGCCTCGTGATCTCGGCCGGCGCCGGCCTCGTGCTGCAAAATCTCGGCGGACGGATGACCGAACTGAGCGGGCGGGACATTCCGCGCCTTGCCGCCAGCCTGCAATTGTCGGCACTGAGCGCGAGCCTTGCGGCACAGGGACCGGCCCTGCTCGCGGCTCAAACCGAGGACGCCCTGAAAGAGCGCACCGCGAAGCTCAAGGAGCTGCAGGAGCAGACGCAGAAGAAGCTCAACGAGATCATCGAGCTCGGTGGCGACAAGAATGTCGTCTCCGGACTCAGCGAGACGATGAAGAGCATCAACGAGGCGGCCCAGAGCCTGGCCAAGGCCGCCCGCGAACGGCTGGATATCGCCGCCCTACACGACAAGCAATATGACGCGCTGCGCAGCGCGCAGGGCGCCTTCGTCGGCGCGGCCAGCCCGGCCATGCTCGAC
>NZ_JALBGZ010001684.1:0-218 GCF_023006515.1 Bradyrhizobium sp. PRIMUS42 | reverse complement strand
GATATCCTCTTGCCAGAGCTTATTAATCGTCTCATTCCGGCAACTCTCGATCCTGTTCTTGAGGCGCGCGATATCCTCGCCGATCTGATCGATCATTGTCAGTTGCTCGGCGAACGGCAGCAACCGAGGATCGGGAGCGGCATGGATCTTCCGCACCGCTGCGGTGCAGGCGGCGATGATAGCGGCATCGATCTTGTCGTTCTTGGCCCGCTGTAAAT
>NZ_JALBGZ010001683.1:0-223 GCF_023006515.1 Bradyrhizobium sp. PRIMUS42 | reverse complement strand
CTCGATGAAGGAGAACAGATTGCGTGCGTAGAGGCTGGAGGCCGAGGCCGCGACGCGGCCGGCGACGTTGGTGTAGCCGACGATCTTGATGCCATCGAGGTCGACGACCTCGCCCGGCTTCGCACCCTCGACATTGCCGCCGCGCTCGACGGCGAGATCGACCAGCACCGAGCCCGGCTTCATCGACTTGACCATGTCGGCACTGACCAGCTTCGGCGCCGGC
>NZ_JALBGZ010001682.1:0-223 GCF_023006515.1 Bradyrhizobium sp. PRIMUS42 | reverse complement strand
GGACGCGCGGCAGGCAAATCGGGATTGGGGCGATCGCACGCCCGTGCTTCGCTTCGTCCCGGATCAGGACCGGCTGAACCTGATCGGCCTGTCGCCGGCCGAGGTGGCCCGTCAGCTCCAGTTCCTCCTCACCGGCATTCCCGTGACGCAGGTTCGCGAGGACATCCGCAATGTCCCGATCGTGGCACGCAGCGCCGGCCGCGAGCGGCTCGATCCGGCCCGT
>NZ_JALBGZ010001681.1:0-223 GCF_023006515.1 Bradyrhizobium sp. PRIMUS42 | reverse complement strand
ACGGGCCGGATCGAGCCGCTCGCGGCCGGCGCTGCGTGCCACGATCGGGACATTGCGGATGTCCTCGCGAACCTGCGTCACGGGAATGCCGGTGAGGAGGAACTGGAGCTGGCGGGCCACCTCGGCCGGCGACAGGCCGATCAGGTTCAGCCGGTCCTGATCCGGGACGAAGCGAAGCACGGGCGTGCGATCGCCCCAATCCCGATTTGCCTGCCGCGCGTCC
>NZ_JALBGZ010001680.1:0-223 GCF_023006515.1 Bradyrhizobium sp. PRIMUS42 | reverse complement strand
GTCGGTTTCGTCAATCCGCATCAGCGGCTGACCGGATTTGACCTGCTCACCGACGTTCACCAGTCGCTCGACGATCTTGCCGGCGACGCGGAAACCGAGATTGCTTTCCACCCGCGCGCCGATGGTCCCGGTGAAACCGCGCTCGGATCCGCTGACCCGCGAGGCCGTGACCAGACGGACCATCGGGGGCTCCTGCCGGGGGTCGCTGACCGCCGAGGCTTCA
>NZ_JALBGZ010000167.1:0-10123 GCF_023006515.1 Bradyrhizobium sp. PRIMUS42 | reverse complement strand
TGGGTCTGTCGGCCGCGGCGGTCGCGATTGCCGTCACCATCCTGCTGTTTCGCCTGATCGGCCCGGCGCGGACGCGCCTCATTGCCCAGATCCTCGCCGCGATCATCGGCGCCGGCTTCGTGATCGCGCTCCAGGTCGCCGCGATCGTGTCCTACGGCACGCTGTCGCGCTTCACCATCCTGACCTCGGGTAGCCTGGCCGCTCATGCTCCCGATGTCGACAGCATCTGGTGGTGGCCGGCGCGGGCGGTGATGGGCGACAGCGAAGCGCTGCTGCTGCTCCTGGCGCCCGCCCTGGTGCTGCTTGGAAGCGTCATGGCGATCTTCTCGCGCCGCTTTGCCGACACGGCGATCGATGCCGCAGCCTACGGCACCTCCGGCAGCAAGCGCGCCAAGGAGCGCCCATTCCGCGACGGGTCGCGGCAGCACGCGCTGCGGCGCAAGGAATTCTCGCTGCTCTGGCGCGATCCCTGGCTGATCTCGCAGACATTGATGCAGCTGCTCTATCTGGTGCCGCCGGCGCTGCTGCTCTGGCGCAATTTTGCCGACAGCTCCGCGGCGCTGACGCTGATCACGCCCGTCATCGTGATGGCAGCCGGACAGCTTGCCGGCGGGCTCGCCTGGCTGACGATCTCGGGCGAGGACGCCCCCGACCTCGTCGCAACCGCACCGCTGACGCCATCCAGCGTCACCCGCGCCAAGATCGAGGTGGTGCTGATCGCGATCGCCGTCATCTTCTGCCCGCTGGTCGCGGCACTCGCTTTCGCCTCGCTCTACCAGGCCGCGATCAGTGCCGGCGCGATCATCATCAGCGCGGCTTCGGCGACCGCGATCCAGCTCTGGTTCCGGGTGCAGGCCCGGCGCAGCCAATTCCGCCGCCGCCAGACCTCGTCGCGGCTCGCGACCTTCGCCGAAGCCTTCTCCTCGATCGGCTGGGCCGCGACGGCAGCGCTGCTGCTTGCGCTCCCCATCGCGGGTATCGTCAGCGGCCTGATCACCGCGAGTCTCGTTGCGATTACCTGGAAGTGCAGCCCAAGGCGGGAATGAGGCGCATGCTCTAGAGCTACGGACGTCAGGTGTCGAAAGCCGGCTGGGCGCGGCGTACCGCGGCGACGTTCCGTCGATCCATCAAGCGCCTGACCCAGTTGCGCCCGGGCTCTTCAACGAGACGATACGTGGCGACCGACAGCAAGACCGTCAACAGCAGCATCGCGATTTGCAGGAGATCTCCAAGCCAAAGCGATCCATGCATGGAGACCACCTTCGTCGGCTCATGGCCCGAGCTCAACGCGTAATTGACGAACAGGTCCGCATGCCCAAGGCGCTCGACGACCATGAGGATCGCCCGCACTACGGCCCTGACGAGCGGATGCAGCATGTAGATCGAATAGGTCAGCATCCCGATTGCGAGCATGAACGGCACCGTCAGTTGGCGGCTGACCGCGCCAGCTTCACGTGCGAACACCAGGACGACCAGCGTAAACACCGCCGGCGAGGCCACCTGCAAGGTGACGCTGCTGCCGGCCACAGAGACATAGCCGACGACGAGCAGGACGCTCGCCGTCTCCAGCAATGTCTCACCGGACGGCGTCAGGCGTGCACGCAACACCGGAAAGCGCTCTCGTAGATCGAACGAGAGAACGCCAAGCGCGAAGCCGTAGAGACAGCGTGCGAGACCGTAGTCGTAAGTCGCATTCATCCCATCCGGGCTGATGGTGGCGAGCACGACCGGCCCGGCAATGATCGGGATCAGCCAGGGCCAGATCGCCGGTCCGATCCTGCTGACGACCGCGGCGAAGATCAGATAGGCGGCGAATTCGGCGCTGATGCTCCAGCTCGCAAAGTTCAGCCAGTTCTGCGGATTGACGCCGAGCCCCTGCAGCAGAAGAACGTTGGTGACGATGGCCTGCAGGAGGTTCGGGCCAACACCGTCCTTCGCAGCGTCAATGGGAATGAACAGCAGCAACGTCACAAGATGCAGCGGATAGATCCGCCCGAGCCGCAGGAGGAGAAAGCGGCCCGCGCCGAAGCCCTCAGCAAGGCGCGAACGATAGTTCGACGCGATGACAAAGCCGCTCAACACGAAGAAGAAATCGACGAACAGATAGGCATTTCTGGTGAGCGGCAGGAAGGACAGATGGCTGATCACGTCGAAGTGGAACAGCGCAACCATGCAAGCACAGATGCCACGCCAGCTGTCGAGCGCATGATATCGGGTGATATTTGCAGCCGCGTCCATTGGACATGGGTAGGCAAGACCCGACACCGGAACAAGCCGAGGCTGAGTCTATGCTTAATGTGGTCGCGGCCCGAGCCCGAGGCGACCCCCGTGCCGCTGCAAGTGGGCTGGGCCGGCATTGCCACCGATGTCTCCACCTAGGCGTTGAGCATCCAGAACACCAGCGGCGCGATGTTGGGCTGGCTTCGCGCCGGATTGCCGGCGCCTTGAAAGTTCGTCCGCGGCGGGAGTGAGGGTGCGACACTGACGCGCTGTTGATCGCAACCCATTGGCCTCGCACTGCATTGCACGCTAGACTTTCCCCTGACACATCGGGGACGGATGCATGTGGCGATTGGTTTCAGCGGCTCTGGCGCTGTTCAGCGTATCCTTCGCACCTAGCCTCGCCCAGCAGCTGCCCCGCAGCGAATGCCTGGCGATGGCCAATGTCGCGCCGCGGGCCATGCCGGTCGCGTTCCGGCAGGCGGCCGGCCCCGCCGAGGTCGAGATCACCTACGCCGGCCATTCCACCTACTACGTCGACACGCCCGCGGGCTTGCGCATCGCCACCGACTATAGCGGCGCCTATCAGGTCGGCCGGCTGCCCGATGTCGCCACCATGAACCGGGCCCATAGCACGCACTACACCTTATTCCCGGACAGGCGCATTCCCCACGTGCTGCATGGCTGGAGCGAGGACGGCAAGCCGGCGATCGTGTCGGAGCGCATCAGTGACACCTTCGTCCGCAATGTCACGACCGACATCCGCCGCTATTTCGGCGACGACGCCGGCGCCGACATGATCCGCGACGGCAATTCGATCTTCATCTTCGAGGTCGCGGGCCTCTGCATCGGCCATCTCGGCCACCTCCATCACAAGCTCGACGACAGCCATTTCGCCCAGATCGGACGGCTCGATATCGTGATGGTGCCGATCGATGGGACCTACACCATGACGCTGGGAGGCATCTCGGAGATTACCAAGCGGCTGCGCGCCTCCGTCGTGCTGCCGATGCATCGCTTTGCCACGCCGCTCGACGATTTCATGCGCCGGATCGGGCAGGACTTCGAGATCGACCATCGCACCGAACGCTCGTTCCGGATGTCGCGGGATGCGCTGCCCTCGAAGCCGACGGTGATCATCCTCGACGGGGTCTGAGGCGCAATTTTCTCCAAGCCGGCGGTCGGCCGGTCGTGCTGATCTCCTCTCAACAGGAGATCGACATGACCGATTTTGGCAGACTTTTGCACGCGGATGGTCCAAATCCCGAGCATGCATCTGCGCTCCAGCTCTATGGCCGCTTCGTCGGCGACTGGGATGCCGAGATCACCGCCCATGGCTCCGATGGCGCGAAACATAGCGCGCCTGGCGAAATCCATTTTGGCTGGGTGCTGGAGGGCCGCGCCGTCCAGGACGTCTGGATCATTCCCCGCCGGGCTGGCTCTCAGGCCTTTCCAATCGCCGGCAATTGGTACGGCACGACGCTGCGCGTTTACGATCCGACCATCGATGCGTGGCGCATTTCCTGGTTCGATCCCGGCCGCAGCATCTTCCGCCAGCAGATCGGCCGTCCGCGTGGACAGGATATCGTGCAGGAAGGCACGACCGAAACCGGCGAGCTGACGCGCTGGAGCTTTACGGAGATCACCAGGACCTCCTTCCATTGGCTCGGCGAGGTCAAACCGGCCGATGCAACCGATTGGCGGCTGGTCGTCGATGTGAAGGCGAAGCGGCACGAGCGGTGACGACGGCATCGCCGTGCTCGCGGCGACGGGTACGGTTGCTCAACGCGCGCTGCTGCGTGACGAGACGAGATGATAGGCTCCCGGCACAAGAAGCATGAAGGGAGTGAACGCCGATGGCTGCAAGCGGAGTGCCCGCCAATACGAGCGGGCTGTTCGTCGAGCCGCGCGAGGACTGGCTCGCGCTGCATCAGGAGGAGATCATCGATCCCTTGCGGCCGATCGTCGACCCCCATCACCATCTCTGGAATCGCGCCCACCGCTATCTGATCGAGGAGATGGCTGATGAAATCGCCTCCGGCCACAACATTCTCGCCACCGTCTATGTCGATTGCCGCTCGATGTACCGCGCGCATGGGCCCGAGGCATTCCGGCCCGTCGGCGAAGTCGAGTTCGCCAACGGGGTCGCCGCGATGAGCGCGAGCGGTGCTTACGGCAAGGCCGCGATCTGCGCCGGCATCGTCAGCCATGCCAATCTGCTGCAGGGCGACGCGGCCAAGCCGGTGCTGGAGGCCGAGATCGCGGCCGGCAACGGCCGCTTCCGCGGCATCAGGCATTCGTCGGCCTGGGACGAAGACCCTGCCGTCGCCGGCATGTATGCGAACAGGCCGAGAGGATTGTTGCAGGACCCGACCTTCCGCAAGGGATTTGCCTGCCTTGCACCATTGAAGCTCAGCTTCGATGCCTGGCTATTCCATCCGCAGATCGATGAGCTCACCGAGCTTGCGCGCGCCTTCCCCGACACCAGAATCGTGCTCGACCATTGCGGCGGCCCGGCCGGAATCGGCCGCTTTGCAGGGCGGCGCGAGGAGGTGTTTGCGCAATGGCGCACCTCGATCCGGGAGATCGCAAGATGCGAGAACGTGGTGGTCAAGCTCGGCGGACTCGCAATGTGCCTGCTCGGCTACGACTTCCATCTGCGCGACAGGCCGCCGTCATCCGAGGAGCTTGCCGCGGCCTGGCGGCCCTATATCGAAACCTGCATCGAGGCGTTCGGCCCCAGACGCGCGATGTTCGAGAGTAACTTCCCACCGGACAAGGGCCAGTGCAGCTATCAGGTGATCTTCAACGCCTTCAAGCGCATCGCCTCGTCTCTGAGCGAGGCCGAGAAGACGGCGCTGTTCTCGCAGACCGCAATCGACGTCTATCGGCTCGAGCTGCCATCATGACAAGAAGAGGGGCCGGGATGTGATCCCGACCCCTCTTCGTCGTGGCCGCTGGGAAGCGTCCTTGAATTAGAGACTAGCCGGCACCCATCAGCGAGGCCGGACGGCGCTCGCCGCTGGAGGTGAAGATCTTCTTCAGCTTGTTGACCACGCGGATCAGGAAGCCGATCATCACGGGATTGGTCTTGCGGCAGAAGGCGATCTTCTTGACGTGGCCCTCGACATGCCATTTGGCATGCGCGCCGTCGCGAAAGAAAATGACATCGCCAGGCCCGTAGCGCTTCGGCGGCATGCCGTCGCTTTCGAGCACGATCGATCCTTCCATGATCATGATCGTCTCGTCGATATCGTAGTACCAGTTGAAGCGGCCTTCGGTGCAATGCCAGATGATGGTCTGAGCGGTGCCGTCGGCGCTGGTGGACAGCACGCGCGAGCGCGACACGGGATTGCCCTCGATGATCCAGGACGGCTCGATCGGCCGCAGCTCGAGGTCGACATTGCAACTACCGATTTCAATCAATGTGCGCGACATCTTCTTCCCCAGGCGATATATTAAATATGGCCGGGTCTCGGCCCGGATTGTCTAGAATGATGTCGGGGACGCTAGTCATCGGTTTTTAATTCTTTCTTACGGAGGCCGCGAAAATCAGCCTGGAGTTGCGGAGGCAAAGCGGTTAACGCGGCGATTTCCCTGCAAATTCGCGCACATGAACCGATCCTTTCCGGGGTGCGACAAAGTGCGCGGAAGCACCAAAACGGAGCCACGCCGATGCCCCTCACGCCCGAGGTTGTGACAGCCGATCGCACCGTCGTCGCCCGGCTCATCAGCCTCGATGTCTCCTTCGTGTCGGACGAGGAGCCCTGGTTCACCATCGACGGCATCGAAAATCCCCGACAGATCGGCAGTGACGGCTCAGGCGGCGCGTTCGTGCTGCTGCCGTCGCAGAATATGCTCTACGTCTCATCGGAGGGCCGTGCGGGAATTATCGCTGGCACGTTCGAGGCGTTCGTCCAGCTCGTCGTCGCCCGCCCCTATTGGCTCGACATCCTCAAATTTTCCGGCGGCGGCGACCTCCATGAGATGCGGCGCGCGGCGGAGGCGATGGAGGCGACGCTCGACGACGAGGACGAGATCAACGAGGCGCGCGACGAGATCCGCAGGAGCCTCGAGCTTGGTGAGGCAGACGATCCCGTCGGCGCGCTCTACGAAGCAATCGCAGCTTCCGACGCCATCGTGCGGGCCACCGATGGCAGCCCGTTCACGACCCTGTTCAACCGTTTCAGCATCGACAACAATCCGATGCTGCGCAACGCGGCGGCGTGAACGCGTATAATGCCAGTTTGAGCGCTGAAGCTCCCACATCGTCGTGGCCGGGCTTGTCCCGGCCATCCACGTTTAGCGGGCACAAAGAACGTGGATGCCCGGGACAAGCCCGGGCATGACGAGCGGCGCCTTACTTCGCCCACTCGCCCTTGCGGAACACCGGCACCTTACTGCCGTCCGGCAAAATGCCGTCGATATCGGTCTCGGCCGAGCCGATCATCCAGTCGATATGGATCAGGCTCTGGTTGCCGCCTTGCGCCGCGATCTGCTGCGGGGTGAGCTGCGCGCCGTTGACGAAGCATTTCGAATAACACTGGCCAAGCGCGATATGAGACGCTGCATTCTCGTCGAACAGTGTGTTGTAGAACAACAGCCCGCTCTGCGAGATCGGCGATGAATGCGGCACCAACGCCACTTCGCCGAGGCGGCGGGCGCCCTCATCGGTGTCGAGCACCTTGTTCAGGACCTCCACGCCGCGCGAGGCCTTTGCGTCCACGATCTTGCCGTCCTCGAAGCGCACGGCGATGTTGTCGATCAGCGTGCCCTGGTAGGACAGCGGCTTCGAGCTCACGACATGGCCGTAGACCCGGCGGCAATGCGGCGTTGTGAACACCTCTTCGGTCGGAATGTTGGCGTTGCAGCTGATGCCGTTCTTGGAGAGCGAGGCGCCGCCCTCCCATTCGTGGCCGTCGGCAAGGCCGATGGTGAGGTCGGTGCCCGGCCCCGAATACTGCAGAGCGCGGAAGCGCTGGCCGTTCAGCCAATTGGTGCGCTCGCGCAGCACCGCATTGTGGCTCGCCCAATTGTCCATCGCGTCCTCGCGGTCGACGCGGGACGCCGCGAAGATCGCATCGGCGAGCTTGCCGATCGCGACGTCCTCGGCATCATCAGGGAATACCTGCCTGGCCCAGGACGGGCTTGGATAGGCGATGATGTTCCAGTTGGTGTCGAAATTGACGATCTTTTCCAGCGCAGGCTGATAGGCCATCGAATTGGCCTTGCTGGCGCGCGCCACCTTGGAAGGATCCTCGTCCGACAGCAGCATCGGATTGTCGCCGACGATGGCGAGCCGCGCAGTATTGTCCGAGAACGCCTTGGCCATGCCCTCGTAGAGCCAGCTGGCGGCACGATCGAAACTGCTGTCGTGGCCGTGGCGGTAGCGCGCCAGTGTCATTTCCTCGTCCGACAGGATCGGCGTCACGATGCCGGCACCGGCCTTGTAAGCATGCACGGCAATCCGTCGAACCAGCGGCAGAGCGATCGCGGGCGCGGTCAAAAGAAGATCCTGCCCCGGCCGCAAGCCCAGGCCCACCTTCACCGCCACCTCGGCCAGCCGGTCGAGTTTCGCGGGATCGATGGGAGGTGCGGAATTGCGGTGATCAGTCATGCGGGTCCCTCTGCCGAAAGTCTCTCGTTCAATCTAAGTCTAGCATCGTGAGGCGCAAGTGCGCGAGCACCTTGCGACACCGAGAAGATACGCAGTTTCACGGATATTGGTTTTCAACGCGTTGCCGAATTCAGCACCCGGTCAACCATGGCAGGCGCGAGCCCGAGGTAATTTTTTGGTGAGGTGAGCGCCTCGATTGTGGCGCGGTCGATGCGGCTCGCTATCCGCGGGTCCGCGGACAGCGCATCGGCCAGGCTCATTCCCTTGTCGCTAGCCTGACGGCAGGCGTCATAGACCACGTCATGGGCCTCTTGCCGGCCGAGTTGCGGCGCGAGCCCCATCATGACCGCTTCGGCCACGATCAGGCCGCGGCTGATGGCGAGATTGTCGTTCATCTTCGCCTCGTCCACGATGAGACCTGCGAGTGCAAACTTCGCCTGGTGCAGCGCGCCGGCGGTCAACACGAAGCTTTCGGGGATCGCCATCCATTCGGCGTGCCAGGGACCCGTGGCGCGCTCGAAATCCTGCACCATGGCATCAAGCATCAGGCCGGCGTGCTGGCGCACCGCCTTCGAGGCCGCCAGCATCAGCTCCGACGAGATCGGGTTGCGCTTCTGCGGCATGGTCGAGGAGGCGCCGCGTCCCTTGACGAAAGGTTCGTAGACCTCGGCGAACTCGGTCGAGGCCATGATCATGATGTCGAGCGCGATCTTGCCGAGCGAGCCGGTGACGAGCGCGAGGAAGTTGACGGCCTCGGCAAAGCCGTCGCGCGCGACGTGCCAGGTCGAGGCGGGAACGCCGAGCTTCAGCTCCGAGCAGAGTGCCTCCTGCACCTCGAACCCCTTGTCGCCGAGCGAGGCCAGCGTGCCCGCGGCGCCGGCGAACTGTCCGACCAGGACGCGCGGCTTCAACTGCGCCAGCCGCTCGGCATGACGATCGAACATTGCGAGCCAGATCGCGGTCTTGTAGCCGAAGGTCACCGGCAGCGCCTGCTGGAGATGGGTGCGGCCTGCCATCGGCGTGTCGCGATGGCGTTTCGAGAGGTTCGCCAGGATGCCGCGAAGCTCGTCGATGTCGCGCGCAACGATCTCCAGCGCAGCGCGGAGCTGCAGCACCACGGCGGTGTCCATGATGTCCTGCGTGGTCGCGCCCCAATGCACGTAGCGGCCGGCCTCGCCGCATTGCTTCACCATCTGGTGGACCAGAGGGAGGATCGGATAGCCGACGATGTCGGTCTCCTGCCGCAACAGTTCGAAATCGAGCGCGGCGACGTCGGTCCGCGCCGCGATCGCCTCGGCCGCCTGCTGCGGGATCACGCCACACTTCGCCTCCGCCTTTGCCAGCGCCACCTCGACCTCGGCATAGCGCGCCACCAGCGCGACGTCGGAGAACACCTCGCGCATCTCAGGCGTGCCGAAGGCATCGCGAAACAGCATGGAATCGAGCACGGTGGTGGACGCGGAAAAGGCGGGCATGGGAGTTTCTTCGTGGTTGATGTTTGTGTGGGCGATAGCTTACGCAGTCGGCGCAGTTCGGCAAAGGACATTCACCGCTCGCCACATCTGCCGCGCGACGGCATTATGACGACATGTCACTCTCTCACCCGGTCGTCCCGAGGTGCGAGATATGGGGGCCTCGAAGGACGAGCGGCCGCGCTGCAGCCGGACCGTCCATCCTTCGAGGCCTCCGCCCAGAGGCGCAATTGCGCCGCAAGGCTCCGGCGCCTCAGGATGACGGTGTTGGATGGGCGATCATGATCCCATTGGCAATCGGCCCGCCGCGACATTCTGTCCGCGATTATATTCCCCTCCGAGAACGGCATGACAGCCATCTTTCGGTAGCGATGAACCAAGCATCCCCTTCGGCAGACTCACAGTTTTCGACCCAAATTTCATTTTTGTCATTTTGCCTGTCCGATTTCGTAACGAAGCCTGAGTTTTTGACGTGCAGTTTCTGTTCAGGGACCACCTCCTCGATACCGACTTGCGCGAGCTGAGCCGCGAGCAGGTTCCCGTTGCCGTGGAGCCGCAGGTTTTCGATCTCGTTGTCCACCTCATGCAGAACCGCGACCGGGTGGTCAGCAAGGACGAGTTGATCGACAAGATCTGGCACGGGCGCAGCGTCTCGGAATCCACCCTAACCAGCCGGATCAACGCCGCGCGCAAGGCGGTCGGGGACAGTGGCGCGAGCCAGGCGCTGATCCGCACCATCGCCCGCAAGGGTTTTCGCTTCGTCGGCGATGTCGAGGCCAAGGAGGGCGCGATCGCGCCGGAACACGGCCGCACC
>NZ_JALBGZ010001679.1:0-223 GCF_023006515.1 Bradyrhizobium sp. PRIMUS42 | reverse complement strand
GGACGATGAGCTCGTCAAGGCCACCGCCCTGACCAAGGACGGCGCCGTCATCCACCCGAACTTCCAGCCGAAGGCGTAAGGAGAGATCGCCATGGAGCATGCTGCACAGGTCGTCGACCCCTTCATCTTCCGGCTGTCGATTTTCGTCCTCGCCGTTTTCGTCGGTTATTTCGTGGTGTGGTCGGTGACGCCGGCGCTGCACACGCCGCTGATGAGCGTGACC
>NZ_JALBGZ010001678.1:0-223 GCF_023006515.1 Bradyrhizobium sp. PRIMUS42 | reverse complement strand
ATCTCTCCTTACGCCTTCGGCTGGAAGTTCGGGTGGATGACGGCGCCGTCCTTGGTCAGGGCGGTGGCCTTGACGAGCTCATCGTCCCAGTTCACGGCGAGCTTCTTCTCCGTCTTGTCGACCATGGTCTCGATGAAGGAGAACAGATTGCGTGCGTAGAGGCTGGAGGCCGAGGCCGCGACGCGGCCGGCGACGTTGGTGTAGCCGACGATCTTGATGCCAT
>NZ_JALBGZ010001677.1:0-223 GCF_023006515.1 Bradyrhizobium sp. PRIMUS42 | reverse complement strand
GAAGCCGACGACCGAGGCGATGAAGACGCCGACGGTTGCGGCCACCACGGTGATGCGGTGATTGACGCACCATCGCACGATGGCGCGCAGGCCGCGGTACATGCGGGTCTCATAGACCGCGTGCGGGTCGTGATTGTGGTGCGCCTTCATCTCCGGCAGCAGCTTGACGCCGATATAGGGCGTGAAGATCACGGCCACGAACCAGGAGGCGACCAGCGCGATC
>NZ_JALBGZ010001676.1:0-223 GCF_023006515.1 Bradyrhizobium sp. PRIMUS42 | reverse complement strand
AAAGCCGAAGGCAGCGTCGAGCCGCTCGCGGTCGCCAAGATCCTGAAGAAGGTCGCGGACGAAGAGCAGCCCGGCCTGATCATCCTCGGCAAGCAGGCGATCGACGACGACTGCAACCAGACCGGCCAGATGCTGGCCGCGCTGCTCGGCTGGTCGCAGGCGACGTTTGCCTCGAAGCTCGAGGTCGAAGGTTCTGACTTCAAGGTCACCCGCGAAGTCGATG
>NZ_JALBGZ010001675.1:0-223 GCF_023006515.1 Bradyrhizobium sp. PRIMUS42 | reverse complement strand
CACCAAGGGACCGCAGGTCTTCATCCGGGTCGACGGCGCCTATGACAGCGTCCAGGCGATCGCCGATACGCCCATCGTCGCCGCCGGGCGGACGCTGAAGCTGTCCGACATTGCCGAGGTCCGCCGCGGCTACGAGGATCCTCCCACCTACATCATCAGGCACCAGGGTGAGCCCACCATCATGCTCGCAGCGGTGATGCAGGAGGGCTGGAATGGTCTGGCG
>NZ_JALBGZ010001674.1:0-223 GCF_023006515.1 Bradyrhizobium sp. PRIMUS42 | reverse complement strand
CACCGCGAGCCCGTAGATCAGGAGCATCGTCATCTGGAAGATGATGAAGTTCTTGACGAACACCGGCACGATCAACAGCACCGCCAGCACCAGCAGCGAGGTGCCCGTGCCGAGCGTCATGGCCCGCTTCGGAACCGCCTCGACCGCCTCGTGGCCTTCGCCGACGACTTCTTCTGCAGCGCTCATGATCAAACTCGCTTGACGATGTGCCGGCCGAACAGGC
>NZ_JALBGZ010001673.1:0-223 GCF_023006515.1 Bradyrhizobium sp. PRIMUS42 | reverse complement strand
CTATCTCAATGCCGTCAGCAATATCCTCGCCGGCAATCTCGGCCAGCATCCGGTCTATCTCTGGACGCTGCCGATGTTCCACTGCAACGGCTGGTGCTTTCCCTGGACCATCGCGGCGTCAGCCGGCATCAACGTCTGCCTGCGCAAGGTCGAGCCGACCAGAATCTTCGAGCTGATCAGGCAGCATGGCGTCACCCACATGTGCGGCGCGCCGATCGTCTAC
>NZ_JALBGZ010001672.1:0-223 GCF_023006515.1 Bradyrhizobium sp. PRIMUS42 | reverse complement strand
CTTGGCATAGGAAAACTCGACAAAGATCTGCTCGGGACGTTCGCCGAGGATGTTGATCTTCTTGACGCCGGACACGTGCAGGAGGTCCTGACGGATGGTCTCGGCTTGCCTGGCGAGCTCGCGCATCGGCATGCCCTTGGCCTTGAGGGCATAAAGGGCGAAGCTCACGTCGGAATATTCGTCATTGACGAAGGGGCCGAGCACGCCGGAGGGCAGCTTGCGC
>NZ_JALBGZ010001671.1:0-223 GCF_023006515.1 Bradyrhizobium sp. PRIMUS42 | reverse complement strand
TCATGGCCTTGAGACCCCCGCCGAGCGTCTTGCCAGCGGCAAGGGCGAGCAGGGCACCATCCGCCTCTCCGCCTATCACGAGGGCGGCCACATCATCATCTGCATCGCCGACAACGGCCGCGGCCTCAACACCGAGAAGATCAAGGCCAAGGCGATCTCGTCAGGTCTCGTCACCGAGGCCGAGCTCGAGAAGATGAGCGAAGCCCAGATCCACAAGTTCATC
>NZ_JALBGZ010001670.1:0-223 GCF_023006515.1 Bradyrhizobium sp. PRIMUS42 | reverse complement strand
ATCGCGAACAACGAAGAAATCCGCAAATCCTATCTGGGTTACTGAGGGAGCCGGGACAATGGAGCTGTTCACCAACCAGGTCCTGGCCGGCATCGCCACGGGCGCGATCTATGCCTGCATGGCGCTCGCCGTGGTCATGATCTACCAGGCCATCGACCATCTCAACTTCGCGCAAGGCGAGATGGCGATGTTCTCGACCTTCATCTCCTGGCAGCTGATGCAA
>NZ_JALBGZ010000166.1:0-10191 GCF_023006515.1 Bradyrhizobium sp. PRIMUS42 | reverse complement strand
CCCTGACGTCGCGACGAAGCCGGCGAGCGCATCGACCGCAGCCCTGACATCGAGATTGGACGCCGCCGCGGGGCGGCGGGTCATCGTCGTCGTCATCGAGCTTGCGCAGCGCGGCGAGGATGTCTGCAAGCCGGATCGGGTGATCCATGCCCGGAATTTCGCGTAGCGCCGGGTGGGATTCGACGGCGTACATGTCCGAGGCCCACGACGACAATATGATCCGCTTCTCCGCTGTCGAGAGCTTGCCGTCGTCGAGGACGGCGTTCGGCGATGCATAATGCGCGGCGGGATGAAACAGCGAGCCGAGACCGCCCGTGGTCGCATTGGCGTTGGTCATCTCTGGTCTCCCTCTACACTCCTTTCGAAGGGATGGTTTGATCGGCGGACGGCGAGGGGATCGCCGCCCGCCGCGGTGGTCGGGGCACGGCGACCGCGCCCGGCGCGATCAGGCAGCCTTCCTCTGCTCGATCTGCGGTGACGCAGCCCCCGCGATCTGGATCCGGCGCGGCTTCATGGCTTCCGGAATCTCGCGCAGGAGGTCGATGACCAGGAGACCGTCCTGGAAAGCCGCCTGCTTCACCTGGACGTAGTCCGCGAGATTGAACACGCGGCGGAACGGACGCGCCGCGATGCCCTGATAGAGATATTCGCGGGTGGCGCTGTCGGGCTTCCGGCCCTCGATGGTGAGCGCGTTCTGTTCGGCGGTCACGCTGATGTCGTTGACGCCGAAGCCCGCCACGGCCAGCGTGATCCGGTATTGGTCTTCGCCGGAGCGCTCGATGTTGTAGGGCGGATAATTGTCCTCACCCGCCTGGCGCAGCGTGCTGTCGACGAGGTCGGCCAGATGATCGAAGCCGATGGTGGAGCGCCACAGCGGCGCGAAGTCAAAGGTGGTCCTCATACCAAGTCCTCCAAAGAGCAAGATGGTTACGAAGGAGCGCAAGACAGGGGATCGGAAACGGGTCCGAAGACCCCGGCCCGGCGCCCGCGCCGGACCCGATTGGGCATCCGGCGCACCGCTCTCGCGGCGAAAAACGAATTAGAGCGGCGCAAGGACCTTGCAAGAGGGGGTGCGAGATTTTTTTTCGAGAGGCCGCCGGCGCCGACGGGGGCGGCGAAACAGCGTCTTGACAGGACAACGCGCCTGAATATTTTTTTGCGCCGGAAGATTTTTCTTCCTGCACCGCAAAATCGAAAAGGACCTTGAAAGACCGTCAGGAGTGACGACGATGCTCGATCAGGATATCGCCCGCATCCGCGCGCACCGCAACAATTTGTCTCGTTATCGACGCTTGCTGAAGACCAGGCTGTCGGACATCGAGCGCCGGTTTATCGAACGACGCCTCGCCGAGGAGCAGACCGCGCTCGAGGCTCTTACCGGCGATGCCTTCCCGGCTGCATTCAGCCTTCCGAACATGCCATCGGTGTCCACTGCTGCGGGAGCGGAACGATGAGTGACGTCCGCAACCTCCTCATCAGCGGCAGCGAGAAGGTGATCGGGCACTATCGCATGTTGCTGGCCAGTGCCAGAAGCGAGAGCGAACGCGAACTCTATCGCGCCCGGATCGAGCGCGAGCAGCGCCTGCTCGATTCGCTCCAGCACGGCTTGGTGGATCGATCGGCGGCATGAGGAACTAGCCCTCGTACTGGTCCGGTCCCATCGCCCAGAGCGATTGGTCGTGGCCGTACGCGTAGTTCCGGTTATTGAGCGTCGGATTGCGATTGACCATCGGCCGCATGAACATGGGATGGGTGGCGCTGCGCACCTCGTGTTCCACCGTGAACAGAGGCTTGCCGCTGTCGAGGTTGACGATGTCGCAGAACCGGTACTGGTATTGATTGTCCTCGCGGGAGATCAGCTTGCGCGCCAGGAGCTTTCGGTACGGGCCGGAGAAATCGGTGATGTACATCTGTACGTGATGCCCGTCATAGTCGCCCTGCGACCGATCGGTCTCGCGGAACAACAGATGCTGGTTGCGGCCCGTCTTCACGGCGGCGACCGTGCCGTCGCCATTCCACAACTCCGATGGCATGCCCATGATCTCGGGGTAGAAGGCGCAGATGCC
The DNA here is from genome assembly GCF_023006515.1 of Bradyrhizobium sp. PRIMUS42. Classification (NCBI taxonomy): domain Bacteria; kingdom Pseudomonadati; phylum Pseudomonadota; class Alphaproteobacteria; order Hyphomicrobiales; family Nitrobacteraceae; genus Bradyrhizobium; species Bradyrhizobium sp. PRIMUS42. The sequence goes on along the minus strand of NZ_JALBGZ010000166.1, from coordinate 8,125 downwards.
GCGCGCCGATCCCATGGGCACGTCGAACTCGACATAGGGAATGCCGAGCGCGATACGCCCGAAGCGAGCGGCGTCGGGCTCGTAGCAGCGCAGGCGATTGCCCCACGGACAAATCGCCTCGATATGGTCGTTGCGCTCGGCGAAGGCGAAGGCCGTGCCCTCGAGTTTCTTCGCGACCGACGCAAGCCGCGCCAGCATCGCCTCGCGGCCCGCGATGACCAGCCCGATATGGCCGCGCAGCACCTGCGCCCTGCCGCTCGGCAGGTGAAACTGGCTCCGCCCGGCGTTGATCCACATATTGGTGTCCGACACCATCAGATAGGGATCGCGGGTGAGCCCGAGCCCTGCGACGTAGAACAGGGTGGCGAGGCGCTGATCCGGAACCTGGATGTTGACGTGTTCGAAATGGATGGCATTGCCGAGATCTTCTGCGGATCGGTCGAATTGTTGCGGCATGGATGGCGCTCTGGCTGGGGGATGGACAGGTGCATATTAGAGCAGAATTTCCGCCCGCCGAAACGGGGCACCGATGAAATGTCGAGAGCAGCGCACGATGGCCGTTGCCACCTTGCCGTGGCAGCCGTTCCCTGTAATCTCTCCAAAAATTCAGGGAAGGGATCGATGGGAGGAGTTCTGGAGGGCGTGCGCGTCCTCGATTTCGGGCGCTACATTGCGGGCCCCTATTGCGCGACCTTGCTGGCCGAGTTCGGTGCCGAGGTCATCCGCGTCGAGAAGCGCGAGGGCAGCGAGGATCGCTTCGTGGCGCCGGTCGGGGAGGGCGGCGAAGGCGCGCTGTTCCTCCAGGTCAACCGCAACAAGAAATGCGTCACGCTCGATCCGATGAAGCCGGAAGGGCAGGAGGTGATGCGCCGCCTGGTTGCGACCGCGGACGTCGTCGTCGCCAATCTGCCGCCGCAGACCCTGCGCGCGATGAAGCTCGATTACGAGTCCTTGAAGGCGATCAAGCCCGACATCATCCTGACGACAGCGACCGCATTCGGCGGACCGGGGCCGTGGTCCGATCGTGTCGGTTTCGACGGTGTCGGGCAGGTCATGTCGGGTTCGGTCTACATGACGGGCACCGGGGATCCGCCGTACCGCGCCGCGGTGAACTGGGTCGATTTCGGCACTGCGCTGCATTGCGCGTTCGGCACGCTCGCCGCGCTGATTGAGCGCGGCAGATCCGGGCGCGGGCAGGTCGTCGAGGGCGCGCTGCTCGCAACCGCTCTGTCCTTCACCAATGCGACGCTGATCGAGCAGGCGGTGATCAACGTCAACCGCGTCCCGACGGGCAATCTCGGCCAGACCGCAGCGCCCGCCGACATCTATCGCACCAGGGACGGCTGGGTGCTGTGCCAGGTCACCGGACATCCGCTGTTCAAGCGGTGGGCGAGGCTGATGGGGGAGGAGGAGCTGTGGCTGAACGATCCGCGCTTTGCCGACGATATCAGCCGCGGCAACCACGGCCCCGTCATCAGCGAGCGGATGGCGCGCTGGTGCGCCGAGCGCACCACGCAGGAAGCCGTCGATGCGCTCGGCAAGGCGATGATTCCGACCGGGCCCGTGCTCTCACCGCAACAGGCGCTGGATCATCCGCACATCCGCGCCGTCGGCTTCATGCAGGACGTCGACTATCCCGGCTTGCCGAAACCCGCGCCGGTGACGCGTGCTGCGGTCCGGCTGTCGGAAACGCCGGGTGAAATCGCGAGCCGTCCGCCGACGCTCGGCGAGCACACCGATCTCGTCCTCGCCGAGCTCGGCTATGATGCGGCCGCGATCGCGGCGCTTCGGCAGGGCGGTGTCATCTAGAGCAATTGCTTCAACGCCTGCGCGTCGGCTGGCGCCGCGCTCTTCTGGTCGTTGTCGAAATAGACATAGACGTCGCAGCCCTGCCGCTTCCAGGACTTGATGCGCTTGGCCCATTGCGCCAGCGCGGCCTTGGTATAGTGCCCGTGATAGCGCCCGCTTGGCCCGTGTCCGCGCACATAGACGAAATCCGCGGTGCGCTTCCATGGCGCCGGCGCGTCGTGATGGTCGGACAGGCAGAGCGAGATGTTCTCGTCCGCCAGCATTCGCAGGATGCGCGGCTGGTACCAGCTCGGATGACGGAATTCGAAACTGTAGCGCCGTTTCCGCGACAACAGCTTGAAGAAGGACGCGAGCCGGTCGGCGTTCGCCTCGAATTGCGGCGGCAGCTGGAACAGGATGGGACCGGCCTTGCCGCCGAGCCGTGAGATGCGGTCCTCCAGCAGCTCGAGGCTGTTGACGGAGCGCTCCGACAGGCGCTTCCAGTGCGTGATGAATTTGGACGCCTTCCAGGCGAAGACGAAGTCGCCGCCGGTCTGCTCGCGCCAGCCTTTTACCGCGTCCGGCGTCGGCGTGCGGTAGAACACGCCGTTCAGCTCCGTGGTGTCGAACTGTCCGGCGTAATAGCGCAGCTGTTCCTTCAGCGTCACGCCCTCGGGAAAGAACGGCCCGCGCCAGGAATCATAGTGCCAGCCGGAGGTGCCGATCAGAACGCGCGCCATGTTTCACGTGCCATCCGTTGCCATTTGCCGGAAGGAACGTCCGTGCCGCCGATACGTTGCTCGTGAGCTTGATCAACGCAGGACCGGAACCGATGTACGCGCTGTTCGAAGGCAACAAGCAGATCGGCGATCCCTTTCCCACCGAGAAAGAGTGTGGGAGGCCGCCTTGATCGAGGGGCTGGTGACCGACGTTCCCGTGGCCGACGAGGAGGGCGGCCAGCTTTTCCCGGAGGGATATCACGTCGCGCGCCTCGAGGAGGCTTTCGAGCCCCGGCGGGGCTGGAAATTGCCGCGCGAGATTTCGTGAAATTCCTTCACCTCTTCCGCTTGCGGAAGAGGTCGCGCCTATGGCGCGGGTGAGGGCTTTCTCCTCTTGGGGATTGTCCCATTGCGAAAACACCCTCTCCCCAACCCTCTCCCGCAAGCGGGAGAGGGAGTGCAGCTCCCTCGTTGCAGCGACTGCGCCTCATGTTGTCGTGCTTCAGTTCGAGGCCAGCGCCGCCTTGGCCACTTCGGCCATCCAGCTCGATGCCACCGGCAGGATCGCGTCGTTGAAATCGTAGCGCGGGCCGTGCAGCTCGGCGCCGTCGCGCAGTTCGCCGTTGCCGATCCAGACGAAGGCGCCCGGCCGCTGCTGCAGATAATGGGCAAAATCCTCGCCAGCCATGCTGGGCGCGAGGTCACGCCGCAGCTCGGCCCGCACCTTCTCCGCGGCGATGCGTGCCAAGCCAGCTTCATCAGGCGTGTTGATCACGACGCCGACGCCCATGACGATCTCGGGCGTGACCTTGACGCCAAAGGTCGTCGCGATCCCGGCGCAGGTGCGCTCGATCCCGTCGAGGATGACGCCCTTGACCGCCTCGCGGTGGTACCGCAGCGTGCCGCGGATGGTCACGCGTCCGGCGATCTGGTTCGGCGCGGTGCCGCCTTCGATCGTGCAGAGCGACAGCACCGCGGTGTCGAGCGGATCGACGCTGCGGGAGGTGATCGCTTGCAGCGCGACGATCAGATGGCCGGCTGCCATCACCGGGTCGCGCGTCAGATGCGGCATGCCGGCGTGGCCTGCATGGCCATCGATGGTGATGGTGATGCGCCCGCCGGAGGCCATGACGACGCCGTCATGCACGGCGATGGTGCCGGCGGCAAGGCCCGGCCAATTGTGAAAGCCGAATACCCGTTCCATCGGAAAGCGGTCGAACAGCCCGGCCGCGACCATCGCGCGCGAGCCGCCAAAGCCTTCCTCGGCCGGCTGGAAGATGAAATCGACCGTTCCGCTCCAGTCGGTGTCGGTGGCGAGCAGCGCGGCGGCGCCGAGCAGCGAGGCGGTGTGTCCGTCATGGCCGCAGGCATGCATCACGCCTGATGTGCTGGAGGCGTAGGCAAGTCCGGTATCCTCGGTGATCGGCAGCGCGTCCATGTCGGCGCGCAAGCCGACGCGGCTCTGCGCATGCCCGCGCGTCAAGGTCGCGACGATGCCGTGGCCGCCGATCCCCGCCTGGAAGGGAATGCCGAGCTCGGTGAGCTTGTCCTGCACGAAGGCAGCGGTTTCTTTCTCCTGGAGAGAGAGCTCCGGATGGGCATGCAGATGCCGGCGCCATTCGGTCAGTTTCTGGTGCAGCTCGGGTGTCAAGGCAGGGTCTCTCGCAAGATGTCGGTTGCCGTCACCATAGCGGATTATCAGCGGCACACATCAAGCGCCTTGGAATGGCTCGCGTGCAGCAAAGCTCACGGTACTGCTGGGGCAGACCGGCCGCGCCACGCGCTCCGCTTCACCTCTCCCGCGAGCGGGAGAGGGGGCGCACCCCCAGCTACGGATCGCCCTACCCCGCCAGCTTCGCAAGTCCCGCCCAATCAAAACTGATCCCGTGCCCGGGGCGGTCCGGCGCCAGCGCCATGCCGTCCTGAAGCGCCAGCGGATGCTCGATGTACTTGTCCAGCCCGAAGCCGTGCGCCTCCAGATAGGAGCGGTTCGGGCAGGCCGCGAGCAGATGCACGGTGATGTCGTGCGCGCCGTGGCTGGTGACGGGCAGGTTGAAGGCTTCCGCCAGCCGCGCGATCTTCATGAAGGCGCTGACGCCGCCGCAATTGGTGACGTCGGGCTCGGGATAGGACACCGCGCCACTGGCGATGTAGTTCTTGAACTCCCACAGCGAGCGCAAATTCTCGCCCGCCGCGATCGGCACACCGCCCTCCTGCATGATGCGCGCGTGGCCTGCGACGTCGTCAGGGATGATCGGCTCCTCGAGCCAGGTGAGGTCATAGGATGCGAACGCGCGAGCCGCGCGGATCGCCTCCTCGACGGTCCATTTCATGTTGGCATCCGCCATCAGCGGAAAGCCGTCGCCGAGATGCTGTCGCATCGCGGAGACCTTCGCGACGTCGGCTTTCAAGTCGGGCCGGCCGACCTTCATCTTGATGGCGCGAAATCCCTTGGCGAGGTTGCCGTCGGTCTGCTTGAGCAGCGCATCGACGGAGAGATCGAGGTCGATGCCGCCGGCATAGCACGGCACGTGCGCGTCGAACCCTCCGAGCAGCCGGAACAGCGGCAAGCCCGCGCGCCGCGCCTTCAAATCCCACAGCGCGATGTCGAGCGCGGAGAGCGCCAGCACCACCGGCCCGCCGCGGCCGCCATAATGCAGCGCCCACCAGACATGATGCCAGATCGCTTCGGTGTCGTCGGCCTCGCGGCCCTCGATCAGCCCCGGAATTTCGCGCTTGAGAATGTCCGCGACGGCGCCGCCATTGCGGCCGACCGTGTAGGTGTAGCCAACACCTTCGGCGCCATCGGCATCACGGATGCGGCAGGTGATCAGCTCGAACGCTGCGATCTCACCATGCGTGGAGTCGGACAGCGTGACGGGGAGGGGGATCCGGTAGAGGGCGGATTCGATATTCGCGATGTGCGGCATGTTCCTCTCCCGATTTTTATTTTTGTTTGTAGGATGGGTAGAGCGCAGCGAAACCCATCATCTTCATCTTCGCAAGCAGCGATAGGTTTCGCTAACGCTCTACCCATCCTACAAGCTACTTCTATGCTCACCGCATCGTCGCAAGCTGCACCGCCAGCGCACACGCCCGATCGTATTCGTCGAGATTGATCCATTCGTCGATCGTATGCGCCTCGTTCTGGCCGGCGCCGAAGGTCACGGTCGGAATGCCGTGACGGACCATCCAATTGGCATCCAGGCCGCCATTGGCGGTGCGGACATTCGGAGTGCCGCCGACTGCGGATACGGCCTCGACCGCGCGCTTGATGACGGGCTGGCTGTCCTTCATGCGGAACGGATAATAGTCGGTCTCGGCCTTGAACTTGACCTTGCCGGACTTGCCTTGCGCGTTCGTCACCTTCTTGGCCGCCTTTTCGAACGCGGCTTTGTAGGCCTTGGTGATCTCCTTGAAGAATTTTCCGTCATGGCTGCGGCTTTCGCCGCGCACATGCACGTAGTCGGTGACGACGTTGGTGGCATCGCCCGCGGGACGGCCCTCGCCGCCGGTGACGGGGCCGACATTGCTGGTGCCTTGCTGCTTGCCCTTCACCACCTTGCCGAACCAGCCGCCGGCTTTCACGTCCGCGAGTGCGAGGGCCATGATCATGGTCGAGGAGATGCCGCGCTCCGGCGCGACGCCGGCGTGCGAGGCGCGGCCGAAGATCTCCACAGTCCAGCGGTCGGCGCCGACCGCGCCGATGATGACGTTGGAGGCCGAGCCGCCGTCATAGTTGAAGGCCATCACGGGCGAGCCGAGCTCGTCCAGCTTGACGTGGCGCGCGCCATAGAGCCCGCTCTCCTCGCGCACGCAGAACAACAGCGTGATCGGCGGATGATCGAGCTTCTGCTTGGCGAGCTCGGCCGCCAGCGTCACCAGCACGCCGCAGCCGCAGCGATTGTCACCGCCGAGCGCGGTCTTGGCTTCGTTGACGATCTTGCGTCCGGATTTCTTCGGCTTGGCACCGGCGCAGAGCGGCACGGTGTCCATGTGGGTCATGAACATGATCCGCGGCTGGTTGTGCAGCGTGCCGCGGCCGGGCAGGTCGACGATGAGGTTGCCGGTCTCGGTCGGCACCGGAATGCGGCTGTTGGCATCGTCGAGCCGGATCGCCTTTGCCGGCACGCCGCTCTCCTTCAGCGCAGCCATCAGCTCGCGCCCGATCGCCGCCTCCTGTCCGGTCACGCCCTCGACGGCGAGGAAGCGCATGAGGCGGTCGGTGGCGGCTTTGGTGTCGACAGGCATGAATTCATTCCCTTGATGCACGATGCTTGTCAGCATCCCATGTCAGCATCTCTTGCAGCACGCCGTTGTGCAAGGCGGCCTCGACGCATGAAGTCCAGCGCTGCGTTGCCAGGCGCGCATGGTCACGGAAGCCACCGGCTTCTGTGCCGCAAGAGCGAAGCGATCGCGCATAATGTGTTCGGATGTTGCTGTCCGGTGACAGCTTCGACCGCGATTCGCCACTAGCTTAAGGTGTTTTCTGGCGCCGCGGCACGCCGACATCTGCCGAGATATATTGGGGACGATGATGCGGATCGCGGCCATTGCGGGAAGTGCCTTGTTGTTCGGTGTCGTGGCGGCGAATGCTGCGGATATGGCGGTCAAGGCGAGACCTGCGCCGGTCGCCGCGCAGATCTTCAACTGGACCGGGTTCTATGTCGGGGCCAATGTCGGCGGCGCCTGGACACCCGGCAGCGGCAGCAGCGATGGTGGAACGCTGTTTCCTGCGTTCGGCGTGCTGCCGCCGGTCGCAGCTGTTCTGACCATTGTTCCTGGGCAGACCGGCACCATTGCCGGTGACGGCCGCCGAAGCGGGGTCATCGGCGGCGGCCAGATCGGCTACAATTGGCAGGTCCAGCAGTTCGTCCTCGGCGTGGAAGCCGACGCGGTTGGGACGGGATTGAACGGCAGCAGCGGGAGCGCTTCGCGCACCTTCGGCGCCCCGACCTTTGCACCGCCGGTGACGCAGACGGTGACCATCGATTTCGGTCATATCGACTGGATGGCTACGTTCCGCGGTCGCGCCGGCGTCACGGTGGACCGGGCGCTGTTCTACGTCACCGGTGGCGCCGCCATCGCCGAGATCGGCGGTTCCAGGACCACCGTGGTCAACGGCCCCGGCATTAGCCTGCCCGGGAGCACATTCACGGCGGCGAACGGAGGCTCGACGACGCGCTGGGGCTGGACAGTCGGCGGTGGTATCGAATGGGCGTTCAATCCGAACTGGAGCCTTGCAGGCGAGTATCGCTACACCGACTTCGGCAGCCGCAGCGTGGCCTACACCATTCCCGACGGATTCGGCGGGGTATTCGCGACGGGGACAGCGAGCTCGCGGCTCACCGTCGAGCAAGCGACCCTCAGGGTCAATTATCGCTTCGGCGGACCTGTGGTCGCGAGGTACTGATCTCGGGCTTCTTGATGGGTCCGGGAGCATGCAAGGATGGCGTGAGCGGACGGCTCACCCGGTTCTTCCGGCCGGCGACGTATAGGCGAGGAAGACCAGCACGCCGATCGCCAGCATCGCGGCCATGAACAGCAGCACGGCCGGCAGCCCGGCGAGCGCCGCCACCGCGCCGGTCACCGATTGCATCAAGGCCGCGCCGAGAAAG
>NZ_JALBGZ010001669.1:0-223 GCF_023006515.1 Bradyrhizobium sp. PRIMUS42 | reverse complement strand
TTGCATCAGCTGCCAGGAGATGAAGGTCGAGAACATCGCCATCTCGCCTTGCGCGAAGTTGAGATGGTCGATGGCCTGGTAGATCATGACCACGGCGAGCGCCATGCAGGCGTAGATCGCGCCCGTGGCGATGCCGGCCAGGACCTGGTTGGTGAACAGCTCCATTGTCCCGGCTCCCTCAGTAACCCAGATAGGATTTGCGGATTTCTTCGTTGTTCGCGAT
>NZ_JALBGZ010001668.1:0-223 GCF_023006515.1 Bradyrhizobium sp. PRIMUS42 | reverse complement strand
TCGCCGTTCGATCGGATCGGAGCCCACCGAAGCCTTGAGGGCTGTCAGACGTAGCAAGATCGCGATCGGCACTTCATCGGGACCCGAATGGTTGAACGAACTTTAGGTTCGTATAACAAGGGAGGGATCGACGAAGATGGCCAAGCATACCACGATCTGTGCCGGGATCGATACCGGCAAGCGGAAGCTCGATGTGGCGATCGATGGCAGCAGCAAGCAGTTG
>NZ_JALBGZ010001667.1:0-223 GCF_023006515.1 Bradyrhizobium sp. PRIMUS42 | reverse complement strand
GCTGTTCGTAACCGCCGCTCGCCTCGATGCCGATGCGCTTGACGCGATGCTGTCGCAGCCACGTCAGCAAAGCCTCATGGCCTTCTGCCGTGTTCTCCACCTGCAACTGCTCGCTGCTGCCATCGATCGCCACATCGAGCTTCCGCTTGCCGGTATCGATCCCGGCACAGATCGTGGTATGCTTGGCCATCTTCGTCGATCCCTCCCTTGTTATGCGAACCTA
>NZ_JALBGZ010001666.1:0-223 GCF_023006515.1 Bradyrhizobium sp. PRIMUS42 | reverse complement strand
CGAGCGATATCCTCTTGCCAGAGCTTATTAATCGTCTCATTCCGGCAACTCTCGATCCTGTTCTTGAGGCGCGCGATATCCTCGCCGATCTGATCGATCATTGTCAGTTGCGCGGCGAACGGCAGCAACCGAGGATCGGGAGCGGCATGGATCTTCCGCACCGCTGCGGTGCAGGCGGCGATGATAGCGGCATCGATCTTGTCGTTCTTGGCCCGCTGTAAAT
>NZ_JALBGZ010001665.1:0-229 GCF_023006515.1 Bradyrhizobium sp. PRIMUS42 | reverse complement strand
GGTCAGATAATGGGTGTTGGTGAAGGCGACCTGCTTCTGGCGCTCGGCGTTGTTGGTGGTCGAGCCGCATTCGAGGTCGATGGTGCCGTTGGCCATCAGCGGGATGCGGGTTGCCGACGTCACCGGGTTGAGCTTGACCTCGAGCTTGTCGAGCTTGAGCTCCTTCTTCACGGCGTCGACGATCTTGTAGCAGATGTCCATCGCGAACCCGACGGGCTTCTGGTTGTCA
>NZ_JALBGZ010001664.1:0-232 GCF_023006515.1 Bradyrhizobium sp. PRIMUS42 | reverse complement strand
CCGCATCACGCTGGGTGCGCTGATCATCGCGCTCGGCCTGCTCGTCGACGACGCCATCATCGCGGTCGAGATGATGGTGGTGAAGATGGAGCAGGGCTGGGACCGCATGCGGGCTGCGTCCTTTGCCTGGGAATCTACTGCGTTCCCGATGCTCACGGGAACGCTGGTCACGGCCGCTGGCTTCCTCCCCATCGGCTTTGCCAATTCCGCGGTCGGCGAATATGCCGGCAGC
>NZ_JALBGZ010001663.1:0-256 GCF_023006515.1 Bradyrhizobium sp. PRIMUS42 | reverse complement strand
GATATCCTCTTGCCAGAGCTTATTAATCGTCTCATTCCGGCAACTCTCGATCCTGTTCTTGAGGCGCGCGATATCCTCGCCGATCTGATCGATCATTGTCAGTTGCTCGGCAAAAGGCAGCAACCGAGGATCGGGAGCGGCATGTATCTTCCGCACCGCTGCGGTGCAGGCGGCGATGATAGCGGCATCGATCTTGTCGTTCTTGGCCCGCTGTAAATGGAATTTGGCATAGGCTCGGACCTGAGCCGGCTGAAAC
>NZ_JALBGZ010001662.1:0-258 GCF_023006515.1 Bradyrhizobium sp. PRIMUS42 | reverse complement strand
GTGCCCGCGGTCCCGAGATAGACCGTGGAGTTGCCGTTGCCGTCGGTGACGAGGTTGCCGCTGACGCCCGAGCCGGACGCAACACCAGTCGATGCCGGAGCAGAACCCGAGCGGAAGGTGATGGTCTTGCCGTTCACGGTCAGCGTGTCGCCGTCGGCGGGCTGGGCATTGCTGGCCAGGCCGGTTGCGGTCGTGCCGTTGGTGGCGATCAGGGTGATGGCGCCGGTCAGGGCCGTGGTGCCGTCGCCGGCCGTTCCC
>NZ_JALBGZ010001661.1:0-274 GCF_023006515.1 Bradyrhizobium sp. PRIMUS42 | reverse complement strand
CGGCAACAGCTTGTTGCGCAACCTGAGCACCGCGGTGTCCTTGATGCGCTCGATGCGGTGCTCGGAGTTGGCGCGGGCCCGCACCAGCTCGACCACCGAGAGCTGCGGGATCGCGAAGCGGTCGCCGGCGGCTTCCACGATCAGGGCCGAGACGATCGCCAAGGTCAGCGGGATCTTGATGGTGACGGAGGAGCCTTCGCCGGCCACGCTCTTGATGTCGATGGTGCCGCCGATCTGGTCGATATTGGTGCGCACCACGTCCATGCCGACGCCG
>NZ_JALBGZ010001660.1:0-283 GCF_023006515.1 Bradyrhizobium sp. PRIMUS42 | reverse complement strand
GACCTGGCTCGACAGGCTCTGCGTGGTCTCGGCGGTGCGGGTCAGCGTGGAAGCCGCCGATTCCAGCTGCACGGCGGAGGCCGAGACGTTGGAGACGATGGCGCCGACCGCGCTCTCGAAATCATCGGCAAATCGGATCAGCTCGGAGCGCCGGCTTGCGGCCTGCTCCCGGTTCTGGACTTCGCTGGCGGCGGCATCGCGCTCGGCCTTTGCAACGGCCTGAACCTTGAACTCCTCGACCGCGCCGGCCATCTCGCCGATCTCGTCCTTGCGGCCGAGACCC
>NZ_JALBGZ010000165.1:0-10223 GCF_023006515.1 Bradyrhizobium sp. PRIMUS42 | reverse complement strand
CGCCTGCACGATGATGCTGGCGATCTCGGCGCCCGGCGGCGCGATGACGCGGTCGGCGCTGAGCACCCGGCCGGTGATCAAGGCGCGGCGATTGAGTGTGGCGTGAGCCATGATGATGCCTGTCTTTCGCTCGTTGGGGATCAATGCGGGGAGGGCGGCGGGCCGGGAGGGCCGGCGAACATCTGGTAGATCCAGACCCCGAGCCCGTAAGTGCCGACCGTTCCGACCGCAAGGACGGGCATTACGACCGCGGTCAGGAACAGGAACGCAAAAATCTCCATGCGCTTACGGCGCACGCGCGAAGTCGTGTCGTCAGGGGCCGACATATTCGGTCTCTCTGAATGGTATGGGAATCGGGACGGCATCCGGGCCGTTGCCTTGCCGACACCTTAGGAGGACGAGCTCCAGGTACCTTGATTTAGATCAACCGGCTCAGAGCGAACGCTGCGTTGCACACCCACCGTCAGCATTGTGTTGATCGCGCGCGACGCCCGAGCGTTGTCCGCGGGGCGGAATTGGGACTTCGTAGACAGCGCCGTCTCGCGCATTAAGATGACGTTAACAACAATAATGCGGGAGAGCGACGCCCATGAAGTTCGGCATCTTCTACGAGCTGCAATTGCCGCGGCCCTGGGTGGCCGGCGACGAGTTCGCCCTCTACCAGAACGCTCTCTCGCAGATGGAACTCGCCGACAAGCTCGGCTACGACCATGCCTGGGTGGTCGAGCATCATTTCCTCGAGGAATATTCGCACTCGCCCTCGCCGGAATCCTTCCTCGCCGCCGCCAGCCAGCGCACCAGGAACATCCGGCTCGGCCACGGCATCCTCCAGCTCACCACCAACCATCCGGCCCGCGTTGCCGAGCGTGTCGCGGTGCTGGACCTGCTCAGCAACGGCCGCTGCGAATTCGGCATGGGCGAGAGCGCCTCGATCACCGAGCTCACCCCGTTCGGCCGCGACATGGAGACCAAGAAGGAGGTGTTCGAGGAGGCCGTGGCCGCGATCTTCCCGATGTTCAAGGACGCAGGCAGCGAGTATCACGGCAAGTATTTCGACATCCCCCTGCGCAATGTCGTGCCGAAGCCGGTGCAGAAGCCGCATCCGCCGCTGTGGATGGCCTGCTCGCAGCTGCCGACCATCGAGCGCGCCGGCCGCCACGGTTTTGGCGCGCTCGGCTTCCAGTTCGTCAGCGCCGATGCCGCGCACGCCTGGGTGCACGCCTATTACAACGCCATGACCAAGCGGCTCTCCAAGCTTGCGGACTACGAGATCAACCCCAACATGGCGCTGGTCTCGTTCTTCATGTGCGCCAAGACCGACGAGGAGGCGCGTGCCCGCGCCGACGGCGCCACCTTCTTCCAGTTCGCGCTGCGCTTCTACGGCGCCTCGCAGAACCGCCAGCGGCCCGCGCCCTACACCGTCAACATGTGGGACGAGTACAACAAATGGAAGCGCGACAATCCCGAGGCGCAGGAGGCGGCCTTGCGCGGCGGCCTGATCGGTTCGCCCGAGACGATCCGAAAGAAGCTGAAGCGGTTCCAGTCGTCGCATATCGACCAGGTCATCCTGCTCAACCAGGCCGGTAAGAACAGCCACGAGCACATCTGCGAATCGCTCGAGCTGTTCGGCCGCGAGGTGATGCCGGAGTTTCAGAACGATCCGGCGCAGGCGGCGTGGAAGCAGGGTGTGATGAGCGGCGAGATCAAGCTGGAAGAGATCGACACCGAGGCGTTCACCGACCGCTACGGCAAGCTCGCCATCAATGTGGCACCGGCGAAGGCTGCGGCGGGGTAGGGGGACTACGCATCGTGACAAAGCACCGGATCTACACGATGAGCTTCGCCAGCGTGTATCCGCTTTACGTTGCGAAAGCCGAGAAAAAGGGGCGGACAAAAGCCGAGGTCGATCAGATCATCTCCTGGCTGACCGGCTATGGTCAGAAGGAGCTGGAAGCTCAGCTGAAGAAGCAGACGGACTTTGAAACCTTCTTTGCGCAGGCGCCTCGGATCAATCCTTCTCGATCCATGATCAAGGGCGTCGTCTGCGGCGTCCGGGTGGAGGACATCAAAGAACCAACGATGCGAGAGATCCGCTACCTGGACAAGCTGATCGATGAGCTGGCCAAGGGAAAGACAATGGACAAGATCCTGCGGCAAACGAATTCCTGAGTGGAGCCCTCCGTCCACGGGGGGCGGCGGCCTTGCGCGGCATATCCAGGCGCCCTGCGTCTTCCGCTGCGTGGCCATTGCTGATAAACCTTCAGCAAACGGCGATAGGGAGAGAACGATGTGGTCTCGCGGAACGCCTGCAAATCCGGCGGCCGGCGATATCACGCCCGCGGTGCTCGCCATCGGCCGCTCCGATTTCCCAGAAGTCCTGATCGACACGCTGCGCCGGCAGGCCGATGTCGGCCATTGCATGGTGTTCGCGCTGTCGCGCGCTGGCGCCGTAGACTGCCTGCTCGATGCCGGCAACATCCCGATCGGCGGCGATCTCGGTGCGGCCTATGCCGGCCAGTTCCATGAATCCGATCCCAACCGCGATGTGCTGTTCGAAACCGAGGGCGGCGCCCCGATCATGCTGCCGTCCTTCGCGCCGCGCATGTACGGCGCGCGCTACCGCAAGATCTTCTTCCTCGATTCCGGCATCGTCGACAAATGCGCGACCGCGATCTGGACCGGCGACACCTGCTTCTACGTCAACTTCTATCGCATCACGGCCCAGGGCCGCTTCAGCGATGCCGAGCGTGTGCGGCTTCAAACAATCGCGCCCGCGATCGGTGCCAGCGTCGCACGTCATTTCCAGCAGGCTTCGACCACGACGCCCGACCAGAACCTCGCCGCATTGTTCGCGACACGCGCGCCGCTCTCCGCGCTGACGCCGCGCGAGCAGGAGGTCTGCCGCCGCATTTTGCTCGGCTTCAGCTCCGAGGCGATCTCGCAAGCGCTCGGCATCAGCCTGCATTCCACGCTGACCTACCGCAAGCGCGCCTATCAGCGGCTCGGCATCTCCTCGCAGAACGAATTGTTTTCGATCGTACTGCGGCTGCTCGCGAGTCCGCGCGGCCTCAACTGAGGGAGAAGTCTGTTTCCGAGAGCGAAGCGGACATGCCGTTTGTCGCCAGGATCGTCGCCTTTTGGACCCCTAGCGGACATTCTGTCGCGCACTCTGCTGGCCCTTTACCTTTGAGGGCGAACGCGGGGCTGTTTGTACCTGCTCGCAAAAACAGGTATCCAAGGTCCCTCAAGTTCGCTTGAAGGCAGGTAGATCAAGAATGGAATGCAGATGACAAAGCAAGAAGTCGATTTTGACGACATCCTTCGATCGAATCTAGAGCGGGTATTCAACGAACGGGATGACGATAAGCGTCGGACCGCCATCGATGATTTGTTCGTCGAACAGCCGGTCATGTATGAACCGACAAATATTGTAAAAGGTCGGGAAGCAATCTCGCGCGTTGCCGGAGATTTGCTCAAGCAATTTGGACCAGCATTTCGTTTTGTACCCGAGGGTGCAGCAGTCGGGCATCACGGATTGGCACATCTCTCATGGCACGCCGGACCTGAAGGCGGCCCGGCAACCGTGACGGGTGCGGACGTGGCCATTTTCGATGACGGCAAGATTTCACAGCTATGGGTACTGCTCAATGTGCGGTGAAATGTAATGGGTCCGCGTCTGGCCCGTAACGGACCTTCGTTCCGACCGTGGCGACGTCTGCTTCCGGGAGGGGACCCGACAAGGTCATGCTGGCCGGTGAGGGCAGCCTTTGACCCAATGCAGACAAGCTTCCCTTCGACAGCAGCGAAGCATCGCCAAAGTCCCTCTCGTCGCGGAAACTGGGACATCTTGCGGGTCATGCTAAGCTGACCGCAGGGTCCGACGTCAGATCGATCGTTGGCTGATAAACCCTTCTACAAGGGTCTCTGGCGAGATTTTGATCCGCCGTGTTGCATCGGCGGTCAGCCAATTCATCGCAGAGGGTCCAACCCATAGCGATCGGTCTGGGCTGCTTGGATTCGCGGATCTGTTTGGTCCGGCCGGGGCTTCCGGAATCCCCGGATTGCGCCAACGGACGACGGAGTTGACGCAGGTTTTCTTGATCCAACGACGCAACAAATTGTAACGGCGTTCGACGTTCGCCGCGGTCTTCTCGCTTGCCTGATCAGTCGCGATTGCAAATCGGCCCTGTGTGATCACCGTGCTGGTGATCACGCACCTTATGAATTGAATTGTTGCATACTCTCCTCTGCAATACCAATCGTTGCACGATAGGATGAATTCGGCTGGTAGCTTTGGCAGGTCCTCGGGGGACCAGATGATGCAGTGGTAACCGACAGAAGCGACATTTCGAGTTGTGGGGGGCGCTGCCGACTTCCACCGCGGGCCATCTACGAGAAGAACCACGGGGTCGCGTAACAACTCCGACATCAGGACAGCCTCGTCATCCGGATGCATCACAAATCGAATCTCGCTTCTCACACAGCCCCCCTCAGTCCACCTAGCTCGCCCTGCAAGGACGTAGTGTTGCTACTTCCTTTTTTGCGGCGCAAGAGTCCGGAATTGGCGCGCATAGCCGACATTCGGTGGGGAGAGTCTGTGTCCGCTCTGCAGCGTTGATCTGACTCGGTCCAGCAAGCTGGCGAGATGAGCTTTGACCCGAAGCCGCCGTCCATGACGAGCGGAGCATGTCCGATCCGCCGGGCGACCTCGAAGCGCGTCGTCCAGGTCGCTACCCAGATAGCAAGCGATAGCTCCCAATTCTCAGGCTGCCCCGCAAGAAGTCGGCGTTAACCATCGCTGGCGGTTCCTGCCTGAGCGACATCGCTTCGAAGTTTCTTAAATTTTGCTCGATACCTCTCTTGGGCATGGTGACCTGGAGAAGGGTATGAGCAAGCGAGCCAAACGCGGCAAGAAGGCAGAGACGCTCGCAATCCCAATGGTCGCGAGAGTTGCCATTGGCGCCGTGGCCGTCGGCGCTTTGGGCTACGGTTTGCTGTCCGGCCCGGCGGGCGTGCAACCGGTACGGAAGCCGTCCGCGCAACAAGCCCAGGCGTCGTCAACGCCGGTTTACGTGGCACCTCCGGTTCGCGCGTCAGCGCCGACTCCGGCCCCGGCTGCAGTTCCCGCTCCGATTCCGGCCCCGGCGGCAGCGCTGGTCGAGCCGCCAAAAGCCGCTGACGGTCCCGGCGCACTTGTCCGGCAGGTGGTCGACTATGCCAGCCACCAGCCGCCGGGCACCGTGATCATCGATACCGGACACACGTTCCTCTATTTCGTCCTCAATGACAGGCAGGCGATGCGCTACGGCATCGGTGTCGGCCGCGAAGGTTTCACATGGTCCGGTGAGCAGACCGTGGCCCGTAAGGCAGAATGGCCGGATTGGCATCCGCCCGCAGAGATGATCGGACGTCAGCCCTATCTGCCGCGGTTCATGGCAGGCGGTCCCGGCAACCCGCTCGGTGCCCGCGCGATGTATCTCGGCGAGACCGAATATCGCATTCACGGCACCAACAACCCCGATACGATCGGGAAGAAGGTTTCGTCCGGCTGTATCCGGCTGACCAATGACGACGTGACGGACCTCTATGAGCGGGTGAAAGTCGGAGCAAAAGTGATCGTGCTTCCGGCGACCGCTGCCCGCCGGCCATTGCAGGCAGCGCCCGCCGACGCCGCTTTCCGATTGCCGGACCCGACGTCGGCATCGAAGCGACCCTTGGCGGCCAACGCACAGATGCTGCCGTCTGGACCGAAGGTCGCCGAGGCCCGGTAACTCAGTCGGTCCCTATCACTAGGGACAGACGCCGGCCGCGGAGTTCGCTAGTCTGCCCTGGAGCATACCCCAGGGGAAACCGTCTTGAGTACCGCGCCGCGCATCGACATCGACCCGGCCGCATTCTGGGCCGACCCCTATCCGATGCTCGCAACGATGCGCAAGCAGGCGCCGATCGCCTTCGTGCCGCAGCTCGGCTCGACGCTGCTGACGAGCCGCGACGACATCTCGATCTCCGAGAAGCAGATCGACGTGTTCTCCTCGCACCAGCCCGCCGGCCTGATGAACCGGCTGATGGGTCACAACATGATGCGCAAGGACGGCGAGGCGCATCAGGTCGAACGCCGCGCCATGTTCCCGACGGTGTCGCCGAGGACGGTGAAGGCGCACTGGACCGCGCTGTTCCAGGCCCATGCCGACCGCATCCTCGATGCGATCGAGCCGGGGCGGATCGATTTCATGCGCGACTTCGCGCTGCCGTTCTCCGGCGAATGCCTGAAGTCGATCACCGGCCTCACCAATATCGGCTTTGGGGATATGGATGCGTGGTCGCAAGGCATGATCGAGGGCATCGCCAACTATGCCGGCGATCCCGCCGTCGAGGCGCGTTGCCACGCGGCGACGTCAGGCATCGATGCCGCGATCGACGACATCCTGCCGGTGATGCGCAAGAACCCCGACCAGAGCATCCTCGGCGTGCTGCTCGCCTCGGGCATGGCGATGGAGAGCGTGCGCGCGAATGTAAAACTCGCGATCTCCGGCGGTCAGAACGAGCCGCGCAAGGCGATTGCCGGCACGGTGTGGGCGCTGCTGACCCATCCCGAGCAGCTCGATCTCGTGCGCAAGGGCGAGGTGACCTGGCTCGAGGCATTCGAGGAATACGCCCGCTGGATCTCGCCGATCGGCATGTCGCCGCGCCGGATCGCAAAACCGTGGACGATCCGCGACGTGTCGTTCGAGCTTGATGAGCGCGTGTTCCTGATGTTCGGCTCGGCCAATCGCGACGAGAAGCATTTTGACCGCGCCGATCAGTTCGACGTGCGGCGTGATACGACGAAGAGCGTCGCGTTCGGCGCGGGTCCGCATTTCTGCGCCGGCGCGTGGGCCTCCCGCGCCATGATCGCGGACGTCGCGCTGCCGACCGTGTTCGCCCGCGCCAGGCAACTTGCCTTGGCCGATGACGAGGAGGTGCGGATCGGCGGCTGGGCGTTCCGCGGGCTGCAGAATTTGCCGGTGCGGTGGCATTAGGCGGGAAGTGCACACGCGCCAAAAGGACGGTGTCATCGCCCGCGAGGCGGGCGATCCAGTACGCCGCGGCAGTCGTGTGAACTGTGGACGTCTCTGAAATGCTGGATCCCCCGCTTTCGCGGGGAATGACGGCGAAGGCGAGGGCAGGAGTGCGGCGCTCACATTCACGTGCGAAAAGAATCGCTCTGCATCGTCGTCGCCGCTTGAAAGATTAATCATGTGCACGGCCGCGTGCGCAGTGCTCGCATCGCTATTTTCCCGGACGTCTCGACACCTCCAGTAACCCGCACCATCATCATCCACACGTGAATGAACAGCGGCCGCATGCGGCCGGGAGTGTGGAATGCAGCGTCGTGACTTCTTGAGGCTCTCTGCTGGAACTGCAGCCGCGGCTGCATTCGCTTCGCGCGCCAATGCGCAGAACGCGGTGAAGGAAATTCGTATCGGCTATCAGAAGACCGGCGTGCTGGTGATCGCGCGTCAGCAAGCTTCGCTGGAAAAACATTTCACACCGCAAGGCATCGAGGTGAAATGGATCGAGTTCTCCTCGGGCCCGCCGATGATGGAGGCGATGAATGTCGGCAGCGTCGATTTCGGCGCGGTCGGCGATTCTCCGCCGGTGTTCGCCCAGGCCGCGGGCGCGGCCATTGTCTATGCCGCCGGCCAGCCCATCACCAACGGCCAGGGCATTTTGGTGCCGAAGGACTCCCCGATCCGCACCATCGCCGATCTGAAGGGCAAGCGCATCGGCTTCACCAAGGGCTCCAGCGCGCACAACATCGTGGTGCAGACGCTGGAGAAGGCAGGTCTCACCTATGCCGACATCATGCCGGTCTATCTGACGCCGCCGGACGCAGGTCCCGCCTTCGCCAATGGCAGCATCGAGGCCTGGGCGATCTGGGATCCCTATTTCGCGATCGGCGAGGCCAAGCAGAACGGCCGCATCCTGGTCAACTCGCGCGAGGTCACCAAGACCAATTCCTTCTACATCGCCAATCGCGAGTTCGCGAAGCACCATGGTGCGGTTCTGCAACAGATCGTCGATGTCACGACCACCGCCGGTAAATGGGCCGAACAGCATCGCGACGAGGTCGCAAAGTCGCTCGCCGCGATCACCGGCGTGCCGCTGGACATCCAGACCGTTGCTGCCAACCGCGCGAACTTCGTGGTCGGTCCGGTTACCGACGACATCGTCGTGACCCAGCAGGGCGTCGCCGACCGCTTCTACAAGCTCGGCCTGATCCCGAAGCCGATTCAGATCCGCGACATCGTCTGGCGCAACTCGGCAGCCTGACCGTGCCCACCACTCTTCCCATCCACAAGGGTTTGAACATGAGACGCATCATCCAGCGCGTGATCGCGGCCATCGTGCTGTCGATCGGCATCGTCGCCGCCGCGGTCGGCACCTCCTACGGACAGGACAAGGTGGTCCGCATCGGCTACCAGAAATACGGCAAGCTGGTGCTGCTCAAGAGCAAGGGCACGCTGGAGCCGAAGCTCGCCGCCGACGGCTACAAGGTGGTGTGGACCGAATTCCCGTCAGGTCCGCCGTTGCTCGAGGCGCTCAATGTCGGCGCCATCGATTTCGGCAACACCGGCGAAGCCCCGCCGATCTTTGCGCAGGCCGCCGGTGCGCCGATCCAGTATGTCGCCTATGAGCCGCCGGCCCCGAAGGGTGAGGCGATCCTGGTGCCGAAGGACAGCCCGCTGAAATCGGTCGCGGACCTCAAGGGCAGGAAGGTTGCGCTCAACAAGGGCTCCAACGTCCACTATCTCCTGGTCAAGGCGCTGGAGAAGGCCGGCGTGAAATATTCGGAAGTCGAGCCGGTGTTCCTCGCACCGGCCGATGCCCGCGCCGCCTTCGAGCGCGGTGCGGTCGATGCCTGGGTGATCTGGGATCCGTTCCAGGCCGCGGCGGAAGCCGCCACCGGCGCGCGCACGCTCACCGATGGCACCGGCATCGTCGCCAACTACCAGTTCTACTTCTCGTCGAAGAAATTCCTCGACGCCAATCCGAAGGTCGTCGACGTCGTGCTCGCCGAGCTGAGCACGGTCGACGACTGGGCCAAGGGCGACATCCATGCGGTGGCCGAACAGCTGGCGCCGGCGATCGGATTGCCGGTCCCCGTGGTCGAGGTGGCCTTGAGCCGGCAGTCCTACGGCATCAAGCCGATCACCGATGCCGTCATCGCCGACCAGCAGCAGGTCGCCGACGCGTTCTTCGCGCTGGGCCTCATCCCCAAATCCATCAAGATCTCCGACGTCGCTCGGAAACCAGGATCGTGAGCAAGTCCATGAGCAAGCAACCCAACGCCAACATCCTCTGGTTCCTGCCGACCCACGGCGACGGCCGCTATCTCGGCACAGGCATCGGCGGCCGCGAGGTCAACTTCAACTATCTGCGGCAGATCGCGCAGGCCGCCGACCAGCTCGGCTATTTCGGCGTGCTGCTGCCGACCGGACGCTCTTGCGAGGATTCCTGGATCGTCGCCTCTTCAGTCGCGCCGTTCACCGAGCGGCTGCGCTATCTCGTGGCGGTCCGCCCCGGCCTGCAATCGCCGAGCGTTGCGGCGCGCATGACGGCGACCCTCGACCGCATCACTAACGGTCGGCTCCTCGTCAACGTCGTCACCGGCGGCGATCCCGTCGAGAACAAGGGCGACGGCATCTTCCTTGGTCATGACGAGCGCTACGAGGTCACTCGCGAGTTCCTGGGCGTCTATAGCGACCTGCTCGCCGGCAAGACCGTCAATGCCGAGGGCAAGCACATCCATGTCGAGGGCGGCAAGCTCTTGTTCCCGCCGGTGCAGGCGCCGCGGCCGCCGCTCTATTTCGGTGGCTCCTCCGATGCCGGCGTCGACGTCGCCGTCGACACCGTCGACAAATATCTCACCTGGGGCGAGCCGCCGGCGCTGGTCGCCGAGAAGATCGCGAAGGTGAGGGAGGTGGCCAGCCGGCGCGGCAGAAAACTCTCCTTCGGCATTCGGCTTCACGTGATCGTCCGCGAGACCAATGACGCGGCCTGGCGCGCGGCGAACGAGCTGATCAAGCATGTCAGCGACGAGACCATTGCGCTCGCGCAGAAGAACTTTGCCCGCATGGATTCCGTCGGCCAGCAGCGCATGGCGCAGCTCCACGGCGGCCAGCGCGACAAGCTCGAGATCGCGCCGAACCTGTGGGCCGGTGTCGGCCTCGTGCGCGGCG
>NZ_JALBGZ010001659.1:0-286 GCF_023006515.1 Bradyrhizobium sp. PRIMUS42 | reverse complement strand
CGTGATGTATCTCGGCCGCATCGTGGAGATCGCGGGCCGGACGCGGCGCGAGGTGGAAGGGCTGATCGGACTGTTCGTGAACACGCTGGCGCTGCGCGGCGAGCTTGGCGGCGATCCGAGCTTCCGCGAACTGGTGCGGCGGGCGCGCGAGAGCGCGCTCGGTGCGTTCGCACATCAGGACCTGCCGTTCGAGCGCCTGGTGCAGGAGCTGCAGCCGGCGCGCGAGGCGAGCCGCCATCCGATCTTCCAGGTCCTGTTCGCATTGCAGAACGTGCCGCAGGAGAAG
>NZ_JALBGZ010001658.1:0-289 GCF_023006515.1 Bradyrhizobium sp. PRIMUS42 | reverse complement strand
CTGTTCGACGCCGCGACGGTGAAGCGGCTGTCGGAGCATCTGACGCAAATGTTGATGGAAGCAGTCGCTGACGCGGACCGTCCGCTGTCGGAGCTTGCGATGCTGCCGGAGACGGAGCGGCGGCAATTGGTGGAGGAGTGGAACGAGACGTGTTCGGCCTATCCGTCGGAGGCATGCTTGCACGATCTGGTGACGGCGCAGGCCATGCGAACGCCGGATGCGGTCGCGGTGATCGATGGCGGGCGCCAGCTGAGCTACGCGGAGATCGAACGGCGGGCCAACCGGCTGG
>NZ_JALBGZ010001657.1:0-303 GCF_023006515.1 Bradyrhizobium sp. PRIMUS42 | reverse complement strand
CTGCGAGGAGGTCTCGACCGTGCCGGCCGGCGTCACGTTGTTCTGCTTGGCGAGCGAATCGAACAGCGCCTGCGGCGTGATGCCGAGGGTCGCGAGCTTGGCGTGGCTGAACTCGACGAAGATGCGCTCGTCCTGATTGCCGTAGACGTCGACCTTGGTCACACCCGACACCTTCAGCAGGCGCTGGCGGAGGCCTTCGGAGACTTTCTTGAGCTGGGCATAGTCGGCGCCGTCGCCGGTCATCATGTAGAGGATGGAGTCGACGTCGGAGAACTCGTCGTTGACGACGGGTCCCAGAATGCC
>NZ_JALBGZ010001656.1:0-307 GCF_023006515.1 Bradyrhizobium sp. PRIMUS42 | reverse complement strand
GCGCTCGCCGCCCTTGAACGAGGCGTCGTCGACGTCGACCACCAGCGGCTTGGGCCCCGTCATCTGCGCCAGCGCGTCGGTGATGACGCCTGAAAACTCGGGATCGACCAGGATGATCCTGGCGCCGCCATGATCAAGCTGGAACGCGATCGAGGGCGCATCGAGACGGATGTTCAGCGCGTTGAGCACGGCGCCGGTCATGGGCACGGCGAAATGCGCCTCGTTCATCGCCGGGATGTTCGGCAGCATCGCCGCAACGGTGTCGCCGACGCCGATGCCCTTGCGCGCGAGCCAGGACGCAAAACGC
>NZ_JALBGZ010001655.1:0-308 GCF_023006515.1 Bradyrhizobium sp. PRIMUS42 | reverse complement strand
GCGGCGTCAGCCGGCATCAACGTCTGCCTGCGCAAGGTCGAGCCGACCAGAATCTTCGAGCTGATCAGGCAGCATGGCGTCACCCACATGTGCGGCGCGCCGATCGTCTACAACACGCTGATCAACGCGCCCGATGCGCCCAAAGGCAATGCCGCCCGCCGCGTCGTCGGCCTGATCGCAGGCGCAGCGCCCCCGGTCGCGGTGCTCGAAGGCGCCGAAAGCATCGGCATCAAGCTGACGCATGTCTACGGCCTGACCGAGGTCTATGGCCCCGCTTCGGTCTGTGCCGAGCAGCCCGGCTGGGACGA
>NZ_JALBGZ010001654.1:0-311 GCF_023006515.1 Bradyrhizobium sp. PRIMUS42 | reverse complement strand
ACTTGAGCAGGTCGGCCTTGCCGGTGACGCTCAGATCCGCACCCGTCGAGCTCTTCAGCGTGACGGCACCGCCGCCAACGCTCGAAGCGGTCTGGTTGAAGCTGGTGGCGAGCGTCGCAGCACCGGCAGTGATGGATGCCGTCTTGACGCCGCTGGCCAGATCGACCGCGGTCAACAGATCGCTGACGGTCGCAGCCGGAGTGCCCGCGGTCCCGAGATAGACCGTGGAGTTGCCGTTGCCGTCGGTGACGAGGTTGCCGCTGACGCCCGAGCCGGACGCAACACCAGTCGATGCCGGAGCAGAACCCGAG
>NZ_JALBGZ010001653.1:0-311 GCF_023006515.1 Bradyrhizobium sp. PRIMUS42 | reverse complement strand
ACTTGAGCAGGTCGGCCTTGCCGGTGACGCTCAGATCCGCACCCGTCGAGCTCTTCAGCGTGACGGCACCGCCGCCAACGCTCGAAGCGGTCTGGTTGAAGCTGGTGGCGATCGTCGCAGCACCGGCAGTGATGGATGCCGTCTTGACGCCGCTGGCCAGATCGACCGCGGTCAACAGATCGCTGACGGTCGCAGCCGGGGTGCCCGCGGTCCCGAGATAGACCGTGGAGTTGCCGTTGCCGTCGGTGACGAGGTTGCCGCTGACGCCCGAGCCGGACGCAACACCAGTCGATGCCGGAGCAGAACCCGAG
>NZ_JALBGZ010001652.1:0-313 GCF_023006515.1 Bradyrhizobium sp. PRIMUS42 | reverse complement strand
AGGCGTCATCACCGACGCGCTGGCGCAGATGACGGGGCCCAAGCCGCTGGTGGTCGACGTCGACGACGCCTCGTTCAAGGGCGGCGAGCGCATCGGCGAGATCGAATACGAGGCAGCCGTTGCGCAAGGCGATCCAGGCTTCACGGCGATCACGCCGAGCGACGAATGGGACGCCATCGCGCTGAGCTACACCTCGGGCACAACAGGCAATCCCAAGGGCGTCGTGACCCATCATCGCGGCGCCTATCTCAATGCCGTCAGCAATATCCTCGCCGGCAATCTCGGCCAGCATCCGGTCTATCTCTGGACGCTG
>NZ_JALBGZ010001651.1:0-338 GCF_023006515.1 Bradyrhizobium sp. PRIMUS42 | reverse complement strand
GATCGCCGGTGTGAAACCAGCCGCCTTCGAACGCTTCCTTGGTGGCCTTCTCGTTCTTGAGGTAGCCCTTCATCACGATGTTGCCGCGGAACATGACCTCGCCGATGGTTTCGCCGTCGCGCGGGACCTCCTGCATGGTCTGCGGATTGATCACGGTGACGCCTTCCTCGAGCGGGTAGGGCACGCCCTGCCGGCGCTTCATGCGCGCCCGTTCGGGAGCGGGAAGTTCGTCCCAGCCGGGCTGCTCGGCACAGACCGAAGCGGGGCCATAGACCTCGGTCAGGCCGTAGACATGCGTCAGCTTGATGCCGATGCTTTCGGCGCCTTCGAGCACCGCG
>NZ_JALBGZ010001650.1:0-363 GCF_023006515.1 Bradyrhizobium sp. PRIMUS42 | reverse complement strand
GTAGGCCATCGACCCCCAGAACACGGAATGCGTGAGCGGGATGAAGGCCAGCACGGCGGCCAATGCGGTGAGGATCACCGGCCTCGTGCGTTGCACCGTGGCCTCGATGACAGCGTGATAGTCGTCAAGTCCGGCGGCAAGGTTCTCCTTGATCTGTTCGGTCAGGATCAGCGTGTTGCGCATCAGGATGCCCGCCAGTCCGATCAGGCCCAGGATGGCGTTGAACCCGAATGGCTGGTGGAAGAGCAGCAATGCCGGCACGACGCCGACGAGGCCGAGCGGTCCCGTCAGGACGACCATCGCCATCGTCGAGAACGAGCGCACCTGCAGCATGACGACGATCAGCATCGCGGCAATCATGGC
>NZ_JALBGZ010000164.1:0-10247 GCF_023006515.1 Bradyrhizobium sp. PRIMUS42 | reverse complement strand
GGCACCGACGATGACGAAGGTCAGCCGCGCCGCGCTCTTCTGCGGATCGGTCTCCCGCTCGGCGCGCTCGAATGCCACCAGGATGTGCCGGCGCAGCGTGGTGCCGTCCTCCAGCGTCTTCAGGCCGGGCGCCCACTGCTCCCATTCGTCGTGGCCGAAATAGGCGTGACGCGCGCCGGTCGCCAGCACCAGCGTGTCGTAAGGCACCTCGCTGCCGTCGTCGATCAGCACGCAGCGCCTTGCCGCATCGACGCCGCTGACAGTCGCGAACAGCGTCGTCACCTCCGGTCTGTCGCGCATGAGATGGCGGATCGGCCATGCGATCTCGCTGGTCGCGAGCGAGGCGGTCGCGACCTGATACAGCAGCGGCTGAAACAGATGATGGTTGCGGCGGTCGATCAGCGTGATCTCGACCGGGGTGCCTGCCAACCGGTAGGTCGCCTCCAGCCCGCCGAAGCCGGCCCCGACGATGACGACGCGGTGCGGTGTCGTGGTCATGATGTACCCTCGAATCTCGCTGACTCTTCCTGCTCATTTAAGTGCGGATTGGGTGCGGCGGTCCAATAGCCGTCATCAATCGCCAGATAGGCCCGATGTATCGATTTGGCGCGAAAAAGCGCCGCAGCCTTGGTCGAAGTAAGTAGAATTATATTTCTTGCCATCCCCGATTGGGGCGAAATATGGTGCAGGGCAGGCGCTGAGCCATTGGCGGCTCGATGGATTTTGCGTTCAATAGAGACGACCCGGGGCGGCGATCACCCCGCTTGCGGGCTCAATAATAAGGAGGGGAGTGGTTATGAGGACGGCATTCTGGCTGGCGGGCGCAGCGGCGCTGGTGCTGGCAAATCAGGCATCCGCCGGCGACACCATCAAGATCGGTTTCGTCTCGACCTTCAGCGGCCCGACCGCCGTGATCGGCAACGACATGCGCAACTCCTTCGAGCTCGCGCTCGACCACATGGGCCGCAAGATGGACGGCAAGCCGGTCGAGGTCATCTACGAGGACGACGGGCAGAAGCCCGACGTCGGCAAGCAGAAGACCGAGAAGCTGGTGCAGTCCGACAAGGTCGATTTCATCGTCGGCTACATCTGGTCGAACGTGCTGCTGGCTTCCTTGAAGACCGCGGTGGACTCGCAGACCTTCCTGATCTCGGCCAATGCCGGTCCCTCGCAGCTCGCCGGCGAGCTCTGCTCGCCCTACGTGTTCTCGACCTCCTGGCAGAACGACCAGACGCCGCAGGCCATGGGCCTCTACATGAACCAGAAGGGCGTCAAAAGCGTCTTCCTGATCGGGCCGAACTATGCGGCCGGCAAGGACATGCTCGCGGGCCTCAAGAACACCTTCAAGGGTGAGATCAAGGGTGAGGAATACACGGTCTGGCCGAGCCAGCTCGACTTCTCCGCCGAGCTCTCCAAGGCCCGCGCCTCGGGCGCCGAGTCGATCTTCGTGTTCTACCCCGGCGCCGCCGGCGTGCAGTTCCTCAACCAATATACTCAGGCGGGCCTGAAGAGCACGATGCCGCTCTACACCGCCTTCACCGTCGACGAGCTGTCGCTGCCGCTCCAGAAGGAGAACGCGCTTGGCGTTCCCGGCGCGCAGCAGTGGGTGAATGACCTGCCCAACGAGCAGAACAAGCGCTTCGTCGCCGACTACCGCAAGAAGTACACCGGCCTGCGTCCGACCTATTACGGCGCCCAGACCTACGACGCCGCCCAGCTCATCAACAGCGCGGTGGTCGCGGTGAAGGGCGACACCAGCAAGAAGGACGCGATGAAGGCCGAGATGGAGAAGGCCAACTTCAAGTCGCTGCGCGGCGCGTTCAAATACGGCAACAACCACATCCCGGTGCAGAGCTTCTATCTGCAGGACGTCGTCAAGGACGCCGAAGGCCAGCTCGCGCTGAAGACGGTCGCGACCATCGTCGAGAACGACCAGGATCGCTTCCACGACAAGTGCAAGATGAAGTGAGTGCGGTGTGGCCACCGGATGAGGGGGCTCTTCTGCCCCTTCAATTGTAAGTATCTTAGGGTGGGCAAAGCGAAGCGTGCCCACCATTCGCACCGCATAATTGGCGAGGTGGTGGGCACGGCGCAAGCGCGCCTTTGCCCACCCTACGTTCCTCGATAGCCTCCGCACCGTCATTGCGAGCGCAGCGAAGCAATCCAGAATCCCTCCGCGGAGGCAATCTGGATTGCTTCGTCGCAAGGGCTCCTCGCAATGACGATGAGGAGAACGACGTGCGAGAAAGAGACACCTACACCCTCGGCATGCTCGCAGGCCGTACCTCGCGGGCCTGCGCCGCCAGCCTGATCCCGGCATTGGCGGCACCAAAGCCCCGATAGTCTCGCCGCTCGACGATCTCGAAGAAGAACCGCTCGTCGAAGATGTGGGTGTAGACCTGGAAGAACTCGCCGTCGCCCTCGCGGTCGTAGAGGATGTGGTTGGCGCGCAGCTGCGCCATCAGCTCGGGCGCAAGGTCGTATTTGGCTTCGATGTCGTCATAGTAGTTGTCAGGGATATCCAGGAAATCCGCGCCGCGCCGGCGCATCTCCGCGACCGTCGCAAAAATGTCCCGGCACGCGAACGCGATGTGCTGCACGCCTGATCCAAAAAACTCCGAGATGAAGCGCGCCGGCAGGGTGCGGTTGGCGGAGGAGCCGTTGAGCACGAAGCGCAGGCTCTGGTCGGCGTTGATGATGGCCTGGCTCTGCACCAGACCTCTGGGGTCGGCGATCTCCATCTGCGGTAGCCGCGTCAGGTCGAGGATGCCGGTGTAGAACAGCAGCCAGGACAACATCTCGTCATAGGGCATCGACTGCGCGATATGATCGACGGCGAGCAGCGCGTCCGCGCCCGCATCGCTCGTGACAGGCTCGAAATCCGTGTCCCAGTTCTTGCCGGCCTGATCGAGGAAATAGAGCAGGCTGCCGCCGACGCCGTGGATCGCCGGGATTTCGAGCTCACCGGGCCCGACCGGCTGGTAAAAGGTGCGCGTCTTCAGCGTCTCGGCACGCTGCATGGCAAGGCCGGCATTGTCGACATCGAGCGCAATCGCGCAAACGCCGGGGCCGTGCGTGACATAGTGGGAATGGGCGAACCCGTCGGTCTCGCTATTGATGACGAGCTCGACCTTGCCCTGCGACCAGCGCTCCACCGCCTTGCTGCGATGCGCGCCGGTCTTGCGGAAGCCGAGTTGCGAGAACAGGTGGGCGAGCTCGCCGGCCTTGGTCTCGTTGACGGCAAACTCGATGAACCCGGTGCCGCGGCTCTTCGCCTTCGGCGCCAGCGGCTCGCGGACGAGCTTCGGCCAGTCCGGTGCGAGCTGGTCTTCCAGCAGGATCAGCGAGCGCAGGCCGTCGATGGCGGTCTGCGCGGCCGAGCCGGCGCGGAACTGGTCGTTGAAGATCTCCAGCGACAGCGGCCCGGCATAGCCGGTCGCCGCGATCGCCGCCATGAACTCGCCGACCGGCAGATCGCCCTGACCGGGAAACGACCGGAAGTGCCGGCTCCAGGACAGGATGTCGAGCGCGAGCTTCGGCGCGTCCGCAAGCTGCACCAGAAAGATCTTGTCGCCGGGGATCGAGGCCATCGCACCCGTCGGAAATCCCGGCGCCAAGGCGTGAAAGCTATCGAGGATGATCCCGATCGCGGGATGATCGGCGCGCCGCACGATCTCCCAGGCATCGCGATAGTCGTTGACATGGCTTCCCCAGGCCAATGCTTCGTAGCCGACGCGCAAGGAGCGCTTGGCCGCGCGTTCGCCCAACTCGCGAAAATCGTCGGCGGCTCGGTCGATGCCGCCGAGCGAGGCGGGCGAGACGTTGGAGCAGATCAGCAGGAGATCGGTGCCGAGCTCCTGCATTAGATCAAACTTGCGTTCCGCGCGGGAAAAATTGCGCGAGCGCTGCGGCTCGGGCATGCCCTCGAAATCGCGGAACGGCTGGAACGCGCAGATCTCGAGATTGAGATCCTTGCACAGCTGCGCCACCTCGCGTGGGCCAGCGCCGAACGACAGCAGATCGTTTTCGAAGATCTCGACCGCGTCGAAGCCCGCGGCCGCGATGGCGCGGAGCTTTTCGTCGAGCGCGCCTGAGAGGGAGACGGTGGCGATCGAACGCTTGTTCATGCAGCTTGCTCCATGATCCGGCCCGGCGATACTTTTTGGCTCGTGCGCGCAGCCTCGCTGACGGCCTCGACGACAGCGAGCGTGGCCATCGCGTCTTCGACGGAGATCAGCGGCTGCTCGCGGCCCGCGATCACGGCGAGAAAATGCCGGAGCTGCTCGACGAGCGGATCGTAAGCCGAGAGTGCGACGGGCTCGCGAACCAGCGGCGCATGCCAGCCGGGACCTTGTCGATACGACCACAGCTCCATGGTAGGCACCGACAGCGAACCATTGGTGCCAGCGAAGACGTAGCAGGGCTGGTCCTGCCTGGGATAGACCGCATTCTCGCCGGCGGTCAGTTCCCAGCTCCACGGCGCCGGCGTCGCATCCGACGCCGTCACGGTTCCGAGCGCGCCATTGGCAAAGCGAAGAATGAGGGCGGCCGTGTCCTCAACCGCGAAGCCGCGCATCTTGTTCGAGGTCAGCGCTTGAACTTCGACGATCTCGCCGCAAACGAAGCGAAGATTGTCGATGTCATGGATGAGATTGATCAGCAGTGGCCCGCCGCCTTGCTCGCGCCGCCATGCGACTTCGAAATAGTCGTCGGGCTTCTTCAGCAACCAGAGTCCCACCACCGCGGTGAGCTGGCCGAGCTTGCCGCCCGCCACGGTCTCGCGTGCGGCCTTGATGAGGGGATTGTGTCGCCGGTGGTGGCCGACCAGCATCGGCACGCCGGTACGTTTCACGGCCGCGCACAGGCGCTGTGCGGTGGCAACCGTCTCGGTCACCGGCTTCTCGATCAAGGCCGGCACGCCCGCCTCAGTGCAGTCGAGCGCCATCGGCAGGTGCAGCGTGTTGGGCGAGGCAATGATCAGGCCGTCAGGCTTCTCCTGCGCCAGCAAGGCGCGGTGGTCTGCATAGCAATGCACGCCACGCGCCTGTGCATAATCCTTCGCGGCTGGCGAGGGATCGGCGATGCCGGCGAGCGCGCAATCCTTGGAGGACTCGATCAATTCAATGTTGCGGCGGCCGATCAGGCCGGCACCTGCAACAGCGATGCGCATTTTCGCGCTCATGCCGCACTCTCCTCCATGGCGCCGCCCAGGAACAATTGCCCGATGCGCGGATCGTTCAGGATGCGCCTGGCGTCGTCGACCATGCGGGTCTGGCCGAGCTCGAGCACGATGCCGATATCGGAGATCTCCAGCGCCGAGCGCGCGTTCTGCTCGATCATCAGGATCGTGACGCCGCGGTCGCGCAAGCTTTTGAGGATGTCGAAGGTCTGCTGCACCATCAGCGGCGACAGGCCGATCGAGGGCTCGTCGATCAGCACCAGCTTCGGCTCGAGCAGTAACGAGCGGGCGATCTCGAGCTGCTTCTGCTCGCCGCCCGAGAGCGTCGAGGCCTGCTGCGTCGACTTGCGTCGCAACGCGGGGAAGAGGTCGAGCGCGGCTTCGATCCTTCTTGGGAGGTCGAGACCCTTCCCGGCAGCGACGCCGCCGAGCTCGATATTGTGGCGCACGGACAGTTCGGGAAAGATGTTGCGGCCCTGCGGCACGTAGCAGATGCCGGCATTGAGCAAGGCGCGCTGGCTCAAATTGGTGACGTCGCGGCCGCCAAAGCTGATCTTGCCCTCGCGCAGCTTCAACAGGCCGAAGATCGCCTTGAACACGGTGGACTTGCCGGCGCCGTTCGGGCCGATGATGGTGGTGATGGTCGCCTGCGGCACCGAGAAATTCGTGCCGTTCAGGATCGTCATCTTGCCGTAGCCGCCGACGAGATTGTGAACCGAGAGGATCGGGTCGCTCATGTTGGCTTCCTAATGTCCGAGATAGGCTTCGATCACGGCGGGGTTTTTGCGCACCTCGTCCGGCCGTCCCATCGCCAGCACCTTGCCTTCCGCCATCACCATCACGCGCGAGCACAGCGACATCACGAACTCCATGTTGTGCTCGATCACGACGAAGGTGGCGTTCTTCTCGCGGTTGATCGCGACCAGGCGCTCCTTCAGATCCGCCAGCATCGACGGGTTGACGCCGCCCGCGGGCTCGTCGAGCAGCACCAGCCGCGGTCCGCCCATGAAAGCCATGGCGGCGTCGAGCAGCTTCTGCTGGCCGTAGGAGAGCCCGCCCGCGGGCTCGTCGGCGAGATGGTCGAGCTTGAAGAAGCCGATCATCTGGTTGGCGGCCTCCGTCAGTCCGGCATCGGAGCGGCCGACCAGGCGCGAGGCCATGTTGCCCTGATGCTCCTGTCCGGCGAGGATCAAATTCTCGCGCACCGAGAGTTTCGGGAAGACCTGAAGGAGCTGGAAGGTACGGCTGACCCCGAGCTTGTTGAGTTCGGCGGGGCGCAGGCCGGTGACGAGCTTGCCGTCGAGCTTGACCTCGCCGCCTGATGGCGTGAGCTGGCCGAGGATGCAGTTGAAAAGGGTCGACTTGCCGCAGCCGTTCGGCCCGATCAGGCCGAGGATCTCGCCCTCGCGCACGTCGAACGAAACGCCGTCGACGGCGCTGATGCCGCCAAAGTTCTTCTTGATGCCGGTGACTTCGAGGACCGCACTCATTGCGCCGTCTCCAGGCGGGATTTTGCGACGGCGCGCAGCGCGGACGCTGCCTTGGTGCGGCGTTCGGCAAGATAACGGTCGAGGATTCCCAGAATGCCGGTCGGCGACCAGATCAGCAGCAGCATCACCGCCACGGCATAGAGCATCAGATAATAGCCCTCGGTGAAGCGCAGCCATTCCGGCAGCAGCACCGCGATCATCGCCCCTAAGAACGGACCGAAATAGAAGCCGGCGCCGCCGACGATCACCATCATCAGCAGGTCGAGCGAGAGTGACAGGTTGAACGGCACCGGATCGATATATTGCGTCAGCGGCGCATAGAGCGCGCCGGCGACGCCGCCGAGCGCCGAGCCGATCGCGAACGCCATCAGCGTGTAACGGCGGGTGTCGATGCCGAGCGATTGCGCGCGCAGCGGGTTCTCGCGCAGCGCCATGAAGGCGCGGCCCCAGGGCGAACGGATCAGCCACCACACCGCCAGCGACACGATCGCGAGCGAGCCGAGGCAGACATAATAGAACGGCAGTGGCTTGTTGGTCGCGAGGCCGAAGATGTGCGGGCGCGGGATGTTGGAGATGCCGTAGATGCCCCCGGTCAGCCAGCTCTCGTTGCGGAACACGAGGAATGCGAGGGTGGAGAAGGCGAGCGTGACGAAAGCGAGGTAATGGTGCTGCACGCGCAGCGCGGGATAGCCGAGCACCCAGCCGACGGCGAAGCTCAAGGCGATCGCGACTAGGATCGCCGCCGGCAGCGGCCAGCCATGCGTGGTCATGATGGCGGAGGCATAGGCGCCGATGCCGACGAACGCACCTTGGGCCAGCGAGACCTGGCCGGCATAGCCGAGCGTGAGGTTGAGCCCCATCGCGGCGATGCTCATTACTGCCCATTGGCTCAGGATGAACAGGCCATAGCGGTTGAAGTTCATGGGGACGATGATCAGCGCGGCGATGACGGCGAGGCCGAGCGCGATCTTCAGGGGTTTGGCGAAGCCGCTCATACCGTGCGCTCCTCGGCGCGGCCGAGCAGGCCCTGCGGCCGGAACAGGATGACCGCGATCAGGAAGATCATCGGCACGGCGGCGCGGTACTGGGTCGAGACATAGGCAGCCGCGAGATTGTCGAGCACGCCGATCAACAGGCCGCCCGCGATCGCGCCGCGCACCTGGTTGAAGCCGCCCACGATCGCGGCGATGAAGGCCGCCTGGCCCAGCACCTCGCCGGAGGAGAACTTTGCAAGGTAGATCGGCGTGATCAGAAGCGAAGCCAACGCGACAAGGAAGGCGTTGATCAGGAAGGTCAGCAGGATCATGCGCTCGACAGGGACGCCGATGATGCGTGCCACCGTCGGGTTCTGCGCCGCAGCCTGCATCTGGTGTCCGAGCGAGGTGCGGTTGAGCAGCGTGGTCAGACCGAGCACGGCGAGGATGGCGACGACCAGCACGCCGATGCTTTGCAGCGACACCGCGTGGCCGAGGATGGAGATGTCACCGGTCGGCAGGACCGATGGGAATGGCGAGGCCTCGGCGCTGAAGAACTGCTTCACCGCTTCCTTGAGGCCGATCGCCAGCGCCATGGTCGCAATCGCGAGCGGCAGCACGCCGTGGCGCATCATCGGGTCGACCAGCAGCAGCTTGAAGGCGAGGCCGAGCAGGATCATCGAAAGCAGGATGCCGAGGATGATCGCGAGCCAGAACGGCGCGCCGGCATGCATCGCCGCCAGCATCAGGAACGCCGGCAGCATCACGAACTCGCCTTGCGCGAAATTGATGGTCTGCGAAGTCTGCCACAGCAGCGTGAAGCCGACCGCGACCAGCGCATAGATCGCGCCGGTGGCAAGTCCCGCAACCAGAAGATCGAACAGGTTGGACATTTTCCCCTCTCGTGTCCCTCGCCCCGCTCTATCGTCTTCCTCGTCCCGCACTTGCGGGGAGAGGGCGGGGTGAGGGGCGCTCTCCGCGAATTCAACTGTCCGCCATTGCGGAAGCAGCCCTCACCCCAACCCTCTCAGCGCGTGCGAAGCTCGTCGCGGCCCCGTAAGAACGGGGAGAGGGAGAGGAGAGATGAAAGACCGCGTCGCTCACTTCACTTTCGGCAGCACCTGCTTCACGACCTGCTTGCCTTCGACCACTTCGACCAGAAAGCTCTGGCGGTCGATGTCGCCGGTGTCGCTGAAGGTGACGTCCATCAGGATGCCCGGCTCGTCCGCGGCCTTGATGGTGAGGCCGTGCAGCGTGTCGGCAAACTTCTTCGGGTCGACCTTGCCCATCTTCTCGGTGGTGGCCTTCACCATGTAGACGGCGAGATAGCCCTTCAGGCCGTTGTGGTCGGGGACGTAATTGTACTTCTTGGAAAACTTCTCGCGGAACGCCTTGATCAGGTCGACCGGCGCATCGGTGGTGAGGCCGACATGGCCGCGCGCGCCGTTGGCGGCATCGCCCGCGAGCTCGATCACCTTCTGGCCGATCAGCGTGGTCTCGCCCATCAGCGGCGCGGCGACGCCCTGGCGCTTCAGCTCTTTCAGGATGCGCGCGCTCTCTTCTTCGTTGAGATAGACGAAGACGGCATCGGGATTGGCAGCCTTGATCTTGCCGACGTCAGCGGCGAAATCGGCCTGGCCCGCTTCGGTGGAGAGGTCGGCGACCACCTTGGAGCCGAGCCGGTCGAGCTCCTTGACCACGACATCGCGCCCGCCGCGACCAAAGTCGTTGTTGACCCAGACCACCGCGACGGTCTTCGCCTTCATCTCGTCGTGGATGTACTTTGCGACTTTCGGCATCGATGATTGTTGGCCGAACGAGGTGCGGAACAGGAACTTGTTGCCGGCCTGCGTCAGTTCGGCGGCTTCGCCGCCCATGATCTGCGCGATGCCGGCTTCGGCCGCGAGCGGGGCTGTGACCTTCACCGAGCCGGAATAGCCGGGCCCGAGCAGCACATAGGGCTCGGCATCGAGCGCCTTCTGCACCTGGGCACGTGCCACACCCGGGTTGGACTGCGAGTCGGCGTGGGTGACCTCGAGCTTGCGGCCGAGCACGCCGCCCTTGGCGTTGATCTCCTCGATCGCGAGGTCGATGCCGTTCTTCCAATTGGTGCCGACGGTGGCGCCGCCGCCCGAGAGCTCGGCGACATCGGCGAGCTTGATCGCCTGGGCAAGGGCGCTCGTTGCCGTCACGGCGGTGAGCAGCGCGCCCACCAATAGCGTTGATTTCATCGTCGTCTCCTCACGTTTCAAATTTTGCAAGCGGCCTTGTATCCGGCCGCTTCGCCTCAAGCTGCCTGATAGGCGGCGCTGCGCGCAGCCATCACGGCATCAAAAGCCTCTCCCATAACTTCCGTCGAGGGGGCAAGGCCGGTGAACAGTTCGAAGGCGTCCGCCGCCTGGTAGATCGCGAGCTCGCGGCCGGTCATGATCCGAGAGCCTTTGTCTCGGGCTGCGGCAAGCAGCGGTGTGATCAGCGGCGAATAGACGGCGTCGGCGACCCACAGGTCTGCCCTGAGCAGCACCGCCGGCACGGGCGTATCCCGGTTCGGCAGCATGCCGACCGGCGTGCCGTTGACGAGGCCGGTTGCGCCATCGAGTGCCT
>NZ_JALBGZ010001649.1:0-366 GCF_023006515.1 Bradyrhizobium sp. PRIMUS42 | reverse complement strand
GGTCCACACCATCAAGGGTACTTGCGGCTTCCTCGGCCTGCCGCGGCTGGAAGCGCTGGCGCATGCCGGCGAGACGCTGATGGGCAAATTCCGCGACGGCATGCCGGTGACCGGGCAGGCGGTGACGGTGATCCTGTCCTCGATCGACCGCATCAAGGAAATCCTCGCAGGTCTCGAGGCGACCGAAGCCGAGCCGGAAGGTACCGACCGCGATCTCATCGACAAGCTGGAAGCGATGGTCGAGCAGGGCATGGCCGCCATGGCGGCCGGTAGCGCTGCTCCCGTCGCTGACGCCCCGCCGCTGGTGCCGGAAGCACCTGTAGCTGCCGCGCCTGCGCCGGCAAAAGACATGACCACGGGCTCGCT
>NZ_JALBGZ010001648.1:0-366 GCF_023006515.1 Bradyrhizobium sp. PRIMUS42 | reverse complement strand
CTCCGGCAGCATCGCAAGCTCCGACAGCGGACGGTCCGCGTCAGCGACTGCTTCCATCAACATTTGCGTCAGATGCTCCGACAGCCGCTTCACCGTCGCGGCGTCGAACAGATCGGTCGCGTATTGGAAGAAGCCGTGCAGCCCTTCGTCGCCTTCGTGCAGATAGAATGCCAGATCCAGCCGATAGAGCGATGGATCGACGCCTCCAACAGGCTGATCTCCCACCTTACTCAGCGTCAGCCCCGGCAGTTCGAACTTCTCCTGCGGCACGTTCTGCAATGCGAACAGGACCTGGAAGATCGGATGGCGGCTCGCCTCGCGCGCCGGCTGCAGCTCCTGCACCAGGCGCTCGAACGGCAGGTCCTG
>NZ_JALBGZ010001647.1:0-366 GCF_023006515.1 Bradyrhizobium sp. PRIMUS42 | reverse complement strand
CAGGACCTGCCGTTCGAGCGCCTGGTGCAGGAGCTGCAGCCGGCGCGCGAGGCGAGCCGCCATCCGATCTTCCAGGTCCTGTTCGCATTGCAGAACGTGCCGCAGGAGAAGATCGAGCTGCCGGGGCTGACGCTCGGCCATCTCGGCGACCAGGCCGCCGGCGGGCTCGGACCGGCGCTGTCGCGGCTGGACCTCGCACTTTATCTGCACGAGGCGGAGGAGGGCCTGCGCGGCTTCTTCCAATATGCGACCGACCTGTTCGACGCCGCGACGGTGAAGCGGCTGTCGGAGCATCTGACGCAAATGTTGATGGAAGCAGTCGCTGACGCGGACCGTCCGCTGTCGGAGCTTGCGATGCTGCCGGAG
>NZ_JALBGZ010001646.1:0-375 GCF_023006515.1 Bradyrhizobium sp. PRIMUS42 | reverse complement strand
AGAAGACAAGGATCGCCAACCAGCGCTCGATCGACACGACCCGCATCGCCTCCGAACGCGAGGTGCGCCAGCGCGAGATCGAGCGGATGCGCACGGTCGAGGAAGCCGAGATTTCCGCCCGCGAAGCCATCGAGCGCGCCCGCATCGCCAATGACCAGGCGATCGCGGAGGCCCGCATCGCCTCCGAGCGGGAAACCCGCCAGAAGGAGATCGAGCGAACCCGCACCATCGAGGAGAAGGAGCTGCTGGCGCGCGAGGAGATCGAGAAGACAAGGATCGCCAACCAGCGCTCGATCGACACGACCCGCATCGCCTCCGAACGCGAGGTGCGCCAGCGCGAGATCGAGCGGATGCGCACGGTCGAGGAAGCCGAGA
>NZ_JALBGZ010001645.1:0-375 GCF_023006515.1 Bradyrhizobium sp. PRIMUS42 | reverse complement strand
GCTCTCGGTCGAGCGGTTGTTGAGCGGCTTGCCGTCGAACTCGATGCCGCCGGTGGAGCGCACCATGTTGCAGATCGCGCGCAGCGTGGTGGTCTTGCCGGCGCCGTTGGCCCCGAGCAGCGTCACGAGCGAGCCCTCGTTGAGCGAGAAGGACAGGCCATGGAGCGCCTGGACCTGACCGTAATAGGCCCGCAGGTCCTTGACGTTGAGCAGCGTCGTCATTGGTCCTTGCTCCCGAGATAGGCCTTGATGACGTCGGGGTCGGCCTGCACCTGGGCGGGCGTGCCCTCCGCGAGCTTCTTGCCGAAGTTCAGCGCGACGACGTGGTCGGCGATCGACATCACGAGGCCCATGTGGTGCTCGACCAGCAGCACG
>NZ_JALBGZ010001644.1:0-375 GCF_023006515.1 Bradyrhizobium sp. PRIMUS42 | reverse complement strand
GCTCTCGGTCGAGCGGTTGTTGAGCGGCTTGCCGTCGAACTCGATGCCGCCGGTGGAGCGCACCATGTTGCAGATCGCGCGCAGCGTGGTGGTCTTGCCGGCGCCGTTGGCACCGAGCAGCGTCACGAGCGAGCCCTCGTTGAGCGAGAAGGACAGGCCATGGAGCGCCTGGACCTGACCGTAATAGGCGCGCAGGTCCTTGACGTTGAGCAGCGTCGTCATTGGTCCTTGCTCCCGAGATAGGCCTTGATGACGTCGGGGTCCGCCTGCACCTGGGCGGGCGTGCCCTCCGCGAGCTTCTTGCCGAAGTTCAGCGCGACGACGTGGTCGGCGATCGACATCACGAGGCCCATGTGGTGCTCGACCAGCAGCACG
>NZ_JALBGZ010001643.1:0-396 GCF_023006515.1 Bradyrhizobium sp. PRIMUS42 | reverse complement strand
CGAGGCCGGCGAGCGCCGGCCCGTGCAGCAGCGCGGCGGCGAGCGTGCACATTGCGACGATGCCGAGCAGCACGAAGGCGGTGGCAGGCACAAGGAAGCCGTAGAGCGCATAGGCGGCATAGATGGTCGCGAATGCCACCGCCGTACCGGCCGCGGTGAGAATCGCGGGAATGTTGGCGATCGGCAGCGCCTGGATGTTGGAAATGCTCTCCTTGCGCCGCGACCATTCGCCGGCCCCGAGCAGCGCAGCTGCGAACAGGCCGCCCAGAAACACGCGTACGCCGGGGCCGAGGAGGCCGGCCTCGATCGAATAGCGCACCATGAAGAAGCCGCCGAGCGCGAGCGCAAGGCCGCCGATCCACACCACCCAGCGGGTGCCAAGCTGCTCCTCGAAGC
>NZ_JALBGZ010001642.1:0-396 GCF_023006515.1 Bradyrhizobium sp. PRIMUS42 | reverse complement strand
GACGCCGCAGGGCGGGGCGAGTGTCGCCAGCGGCAGCGGCTCGCCTTTTGGCACGGCGAAGCGTCTTGATGCGAACCAGCCGAATTCGTCCTCGGTCAGTTTTTCGCCGCCGCGGCGGCTGCCTTCCTGGCGGACGATCACCGCATCGAGCTGACCTTCGTCATAGGCATCCTGCATCTCGCGCGAGAAGCCGATGGTGACGGCGAGGGTGAGGTTCGCTGACATCGCGTGCAGCCGTTCGAGCAGCGGCACGAGTTCAGGGCCCGCCGCATGATCGGAGATGCCGAGCGAGAGCGATTGCGCGGCCGGTGCATCACCCGACAGTGCACGATCATGTGCCGCCATCAGCGCGCGGGCGCGTTCGAGGAAGGCGGCGCCGCCGGCGGTGAGCCGGAC
>NZ_JALBGZ010001641.1:0-399 GCF_023006515.1 Bradyrhizobium sp. PRIMUS42 | reverse complement strand
GACCGCGATCGGCACCACCCGCCGCGGCATCGGACCGGCCTATGAGGACAAGGTCGGCCGCCGCGCCATCCGCCTGATGGACCTCGCCGATCTCGATACGCTCCCGCACAAGATCGACCGGCTGCTTGCTCACCACAACGCACTTCGCCGCGGCCTCGGCCTGCCCGAATTCGACGGCAAGGTGATCTTGAGGGAGTTGAGCGCGCTGGCGCCGGAGCTGCTGCCCTATGCCGAGACGGTGTGGCGGCTGCTCGACATCAAGCGGCGCGAAGGCAAGCGCATGCTGTTCGAAGGCGCGCAAGGCGCGCTGCTTGACGTCGACCACGGCACCTATCCCTACGTCACCTCGTCCAACACGGTGGCGGCGCAGGCGGCGACCGGCTCGGGCCTCGGACCGGG
>NZ_JALBGZ010001640.1:0-399 GCF_023006515.1 Bradyrhizobium sp. PRIMUS42 | reverse complement strand
GCCAGCGGCACGAACTCGGCCGGCAGGCGATTGCGCGCCGCGCGGGCCGACAGATCGCCCTCGCCGAGACGTTTGGCCATGTCGACGAGCATCTCGATCGGCTTGATGACGAGTTTTTCGGCGGCGATCAGCGCGCCGAGCAGGACGAACACGACGACGAAAGCGAGCTGGAGATAGGCGGTGCGAATGTCGCGGCTGACCGCCTCGGACACCTTGTCTTCGTCGATGCTGGCGATCAGGCGGGCATTGGTGCCCGCGATGCGGATGTAGCTGACCGCGCGGCGGGAGCCGTCGGCGGCGAGGAAGGACAGCGTGCCCTCATCCTGGTCGGACCGCAGCGCGCGATCGGCGATCGCGGACATCAGCGGCAAATTGTCGAGGGGCCGGCCGACGGCACTG
>NZ_JALBGZ010000163.1:0-10274 GCF_023006515.1 Bradyrhizobium sp. PRIMUS42 | reverse complement strand
AACGTACTGCAAAGCACGTTTCACAGCATGGCGGAGGCGGTGCTGGTCATCGACGCGGACGGCAATGTCCTTCTGTCCAATCCGGCCGCATCGCGCAATTCGACGCCAACCCGCCGGACGCCGTCTGGGATGGCGCTTGGCGGCTGGACAGCAAATAGGCTGCCGGACTGCAAAAATTGATTCTACTCGATAACGATGTTCGCCGTGACCTATTTCCCGGGCTTAGGTTGGGTGTCCTTGAGGCGTTTGACGGGGACACGCCGATGACAGACCTTCAGAACAGACTGGAACGGTTCGAGACGCTCACCGCCGAATGCGAGCTGATTGCCAGGCTCGCCACCGACAGCACCAAACGCGAGTTCTATCTGAAGCTTTCGGAGCAGTACCGCCAATTGGCGGCGGACATGCGCCAGGCGATCGCGACCAAGGCTGCTGCCTGACGCCGCCTGCAATCCGTTCTTAATGTTTGGCGCGCATCCTTGAAGCACGCGAGCGATTGCTCGTGCTGGAAGGCCGGGGTCGCTGCAGTGCAGCGCGCCTCGCGAGTGTCATTTGCCATGCTTGACAGGGCAATCACATGCGCCTCGTTGCCGTGATCATATTCGCGCTCATGACGGCGGCCTGCGATCAGGAGCAGGACATCACCGGCTCGACGTCGGCCTGCCCGATGCGGAACTACAGCTACAATCCCCGCGACATGAACCAGTGCGTCAATGCCTGCAAATCGTGCGATCGCGGCACCACGGTCACCTGCACGACCTCTTGCACCCTCAAGGGCGCGCGCTGAGATCCTGACGCCTGTGGCGGCCGGGAACGGCGAGCCCGAGATCGCCGGCTTCCAAGGAACAGGAGCTGGCGGTGCTTGGGCACCGGAACGATTCACTTGGGTTAAACATTGAAGGTGGCGGCAGGACGCGGAGTCCGATGGAAATGGGTATGCTCGATCCCGGTCGATTTCTGGTCTCGTGCTCGCATTGCGATGCCTGGCCGATGGCGGCCAATGTGAAGCGGTCGAGCTGGTGGGCGTCCCCGCACGAGGTCCGCTTTGTCTGCACGCGCTGCCGGCGCGAGGAAACCGCGATCGTCTCGGCCTCCGGCGAACTGACCCCGATCAAGCGCGTCGATGCTCCGCCTCGCGACGTCGCTGTCGCCTGGGCCCAGGCCCAGCGTATGCGAGGGCGGACCTGAGGGCGGTGACAACAGCCGCCCGTCGATTGACTCCCCGGCGTGACGCCACGTAAGTTGATCGGTGACGGTTCTCCTCACGGAGATCAAAAGGGAATGTGGTGCGGGATTGCCCAACGGGGGATTTGTCTCAACGCCACGGCTGCCCCCGCAACTGTAAGCGGTGAATCTTTCGTCCTATGCCACTGGGAATCTCGGTCCTGGGAAGGCGACGTAAGGTAACGACCCGCGAGCCAGGAGACCTGCCGTCAGCCGTGGTCACACGCGAAGATGTCGGTCGGGGAGTACAGACATTGGTTTCACCGGAGCAATCCATCGCTCTGCCGTGAAACCTCGTTCGCTGTGACGTGCCACTGACGTCATACCGAGGTTTACAACCGTGTCCCGTCTTGTCTCTGCCGCCAGGCGCCTCAGCGCCGGCCTGCTCGCGTCCGTTTCCCTCCATTCGCTCGATCTGTCCCCCGCCTTCGCCCAGCAGGCCCTTGCCGAGCAACTGCCGCCGATCGAAGTGACCAAGCCCGACGATCAGAACCGCACCCGCGCCAGGGCGATCGGTGATGGCGAGCCGACGAAGCGCCGGGGAACCGCGAATGTCGCGCCGGCAGGCAATGGCGCCGGCTCATCCGGCTCGGGCTCCGAGGCTGTCGCCAGCAACGGTGGTATCGTCGGGGCCGCCACGACCGTCATCACGGCCGCGGATATCGCGCATTCGCCGTCGCAGACGCTGGCCGAGATCATCGCGACGCAGACCCCGGGCGCCCAGATCACGACGTTCTATGGCGGTCAGATCGGCGCGAAGACCAGCGTGGATCTGCGCGGCTTCGGCGCGTTTGCCAACGCCAACACGCTGGTGCTGGTCAACGGACGGCGGCTGAACGACGTCGACATGGCACAGGTGGACCTCTCCACCATCCCGCTCAATTCCATCGAGCGTATCGAGATCACGCGCGGCAATTCGGGAGCGGTGCTCTACGGCGACAACGCCGTCGGCGGCGTGATCAACATCGTCACCAAAAACGGCGTCGGCGGACCGCCGGTGACCGCGCGCATCGAGGCCGGCTTCGGCTCGTTCAACGCCAGGCTCGGCAACGTCTCGACCTCGCTCAATTCCGGTCCGTGGTCGACCTCGTTCTATGGCAATGCCGTCAGGACCGATGGCTATCGCGACAACAATCGCTATTCCCAGCAAAACGGCGTCGGCAATCTCAATTACTCAACACCGGGCCTGACCGCTTTTCTCACCGTCACGGGCGACAATCAGGAGCTGCGATTGCCCGGCGGGCGCACCGTCGATCCCTCGATCGGCCTCGACGAGCTCAAGACCAACCGGCGAGGGACGAGCACGCCGTTCAACTACGCCAACCAGCAGGGGTTTAGCGCAACAGCGGGCTTCACCAAGACCCTCGTCAACGGCGTCGATCTCATCGTCGACGGCGGCGTGCGCGACAAGAAGCAGCAGAGCGCGTTCTTCTCCAGCCCGGTGCCGGTTCCGGCCTTCTTCACGTCGACCTATGTCGATTCCCATCTGACGACGTGGTCGATCACGCCGCGGCTCAGTGTGAAGAGCCTCATGCTCGGCATGCCGTCGCAGCTCCTGACCGGCATCGACTATTACGATGCGAGCTTTCAGCAGAACCGCGGCGCCGGGCAGGGGCTCTCCTCCTGGCATAATTACGATCTCAGGCAGCAGACGGTCGCAGGCTATTTTCAGCACACATTGGGCGTGGCGCCTACGACCGACATCTCCTATGGCGCGCGGGTGCAGACCGTCAGTCTTGCGGCACGCGACAATTTCGACCCGGCGGCGCCGTTCAACGCCGACATCGGCGCGCTGCCGCTGACGAGCAACGAGACCCAATATGCGCTGCATCTCGGGGCCGAGCATCGCCTCAACGACATGGTCTCGCTGTTCGGCCGCGCCGCGCGCGCGTTCCGCACGCCCGACGTGGACGAGCGCCTGTCCTCGGGGCCTTCGTTCGATCCCCTGACCTTCGCCGCGATCCCGCAAACGTTCCAGCTCAAGACCCAGACTTCGCAGGACATCGAGGGCGGTCTGCGTATCAAGGGCGGCGGGCTGCAGCTGCAAAGCAGTCTCTATCTGATGGACCTCACCAACGAGGTCCATTTCAACCCGGTCCTGTTCTACAACACCAATCTTGATCCGACCCGCCGCTACGGCTCGGAGACCAGCCTGTCTTATCGCGTCAACGACGCTCTGCTGCTGCGCTCCGGCGTGGCCTACACCCGCGCCGTCTTCCGCGAAGGCGTCTGGGCCGGCAATGACGTGCCGCTGGTGTCGCGCTACACCGCGAGTGCGGGCGTCACCTGGAACATCTGGCAGAATTATTTGGTGCTCGATGCCACCGCGCGCTTCTGGAGCGAGCGGCGCATGGACAACGATCAGGCGGGCACCCAGAAGCCGATTCCCGCCAACGGCACGATCGACCTCAAGCTCAGCGGCCAGTATGAGCGCTACTTCTGGTCGCTCAGCGTCAACAACGCGCTGAATGCGTTCTACTACGACTACGCCATCGCAAGCACCTTCACGGACGGTCGCTTCAGCGCCTATCCGCTGCCCGGTCGCACCTATCTGCTCAAGGCCGGCGCCACGTTCTAATCACATTCCCTGAAATGGACGAGCATCCGAACGAGAAGAGATCACCCATGCCACTTAACACCCAGCCGTCTCACGGCGACCGTTTCCGGCTTCACCCGGTCGCGCCGCGCCTTGCGCCGATGTTCTGCTTTGCGCTGCTGACGGTCTCATGCGCGCTCGCAAGCTTTGCCTTCGCCTGCGCAACGCCGTTTGCGGCCTTCGCCGTCGTTGCCGCGGCAATGCTGCCGGCGCGCCCGGCGTTGCTCGTCGTCACCGGCGCCTGGCTCGTGAACCAGATCATCGGTTTCGGCGTGCTGCATTATACGATCGATGGCAGCACCATCGCCTGGGGTTTTGTCATCGGCGCCGCTGCGCTTCTCGCGACTGCCGTGGCGTCGACCGTGCTCCGCACGCTGCCGCAGGGCCGCACACCGCTGATGCTGGCGATCACGTTGGTCGTTGCCTATGCGACCTACGAGCTCGCGCTGCTCGCCGCGACGCCGTTCCTCGGCGGTGAGGGCGCCTTCACCGCCGCCATCGTGACCCGCATCGCTCTGACCTGCGCCGTCTGGCTCGCCGGCCTCGTCGCCGTCTGCGAGATCGTCCGGCTGCTCGATCCGTTTGGCAGCAGGGGCGCAATGTCGGCCTGAGCCGGCAGACTGTAGCCCAGACGAGCGCAGCGACATCCGGGATCCCAGCGAGTGGATCCCGGGTATCGCTGCGCTCATCCGGGCTACAAGACCGGAGTTTGGACCTTGGCCCACCGCCGCACGGCGACCGCCGTCCAGACCGTCTCGACAAGTCCGAACGGCCAGGCTCCCTGGAGGAAGCCGTAAATCCCGCTGAGGGCGCACGCCGCCGCGAAGGCCAGCACATAATGTGGCCCGCGCGGCTCGAGCGCGTAGAACAGCAGCATCGCGCTGACCGACAGCAGCCCGAAGATCGTGATTGTGTCCATCAACTCGCTGGCGGCTTCGGCTTCTTGGCAACCCCGAGCGCGTGGAACACCACTGGCTCCATGACCGATAGTGGCGACACCATTGCGTCGATGACGCACCTGTTGTGTCGGCGACGTTCGCAGCCGGCACGCTTGCGCGCGTCGATCGCAACGTCACTCTGGTCCCCGCACTAAGAGACAGACTTGCATCCAGCTCAAAAGCGGCCTGTTCAAAGTAGGTCCAAATCACGCAGAGCGCGATTTCATCCGGGCTACGGCACCATCATCGTCACCCTGAGGCGCTCGCCTCTTCGGCGAGCCTCGAAGGGCGACGGCCCGGCTGTGGCCGTTCATCCTTCGAGGCTCCCGGCGCGATGCGATGCGCATCGCGCCACTCGCACCTCAGGATGACGGAACGAGCGACACCCTGTGTCGCCCTCTGTCAATCCGCTCGCGCAAAAATATTCCACTTTACCGAAATTCGGAAATGGCGTATGTGTCGCCCATCCCGGCTCATCCAAGAGGGGCGATCTTGTGTCGTCACGCATCGCGAGCCGGGCCTGCGGTGGACGCGGCAGCGTCGGCATGAGAGGTGCGGGCAGGGCGGGTAGTCCCTGTGAGCCCGCGGCCGCGTGCGGACGAGCGGCGCTGTTAGGTTCGTCTCGCCTGTAAGTTTCCGGCTTTGTCGACAGGGCTGGGAAAACTGCGGCGAAATGGCGGGCCGTGCGTACGGCAAAACCGTGTGGTCCTGGCCGTCGTTGCTACGGTCAAGCTTTTCGCGAAGGTGCGAGCGAGCCCAACCGGGCAGACTGCATCATCCAATTCGCGGGGCGAGGGAGGCCAGAAGGAAAGTTCGGCTCCCGGGAGATCACGGCATAAGCCGTCCGACCATCGCGCAGGGAAGGCCGAGTGATCGGCGACACCTGTATGCTGCTGTGCGGTTCTTCCTGCGTGCGCGTTTCGCGCAGCGGACCGCGGGTGCCAGCCGGCACCCGGCCTTCCCTGCGCCCTCTTGGCTCAAGAGGGCGGAGCGACCAAGCAAAGCTCGGGCGAAACCAGCCGCGAGAGCGGGAAGATGTGTCTGCCAGCGAGATGCCAGCTGGAAGAGCGATGCCGTTGCACCAAACTCCGTCATGCGAGCGCAGCGACTTGTCCGCCGAAACCTTGGCGAAGGCGGAAGCAATCCAGCATTGTGCCGTGTCGCCTTCTGGGTCCCGGCTCTGCGCCGCAACGCTCAACGCGTTGTGGCTTGTCCGGGACACGAGAGTGCGCGAGAGGGCCGACTCATGCGGGAATCTCGTCAGCGAACGGATGTCGGCGTGTTACTTGGATTAATCAAAGATTGTGATGCGTCATCCCTAGGGTATCTCGGTAAGTCACCCCCGTGTCTTCCCGGTAACGATTGTGCCGTCCATGCAACACCCGGCCCGGATTTAACCCTCATCACCGGCCGTTCGCATCGCCGCCGCTTTTTGGCCACACCCAGACATGAATAAAATCGCTCTAATGTTTTGGAGGTAGCGGGCAGTCCTTGACGCCACGAGAAAATCCCAAGGTCGATTCAAATCTTGGCTCTGATTTTTCGGGTCTGAAAGGGTTGACCGGGGAAACTGGTTTGCGATGGGCGCGAAGATTGACAAGCAGAGGCTGCCGAGCCGTCACGTGACGGAAGGCCCTGCGCGCGCGCCCCATCGGTCCTATTTCTACGCCATGGGTCTGACCACCGCGCAGATCCACCAGCCTTTCGTCGGCGTCGCCTCCTGCTGGAACGAGGCGGCTCCCTGCAACATCGCGCTGATGCGTCAGGCCCAGGCGGTGAAGAAGGGCGTGGCGTCGGCAGGCGGTACGCCGCGCGAATTCTGC
This sequence comes from Bradyrhizobium sp. PRIMUS42, assembly GCF_023006515.1. NCBI lineage: Bacteria > Pseudomonadati > Pseudomonadota > Alphaproteobacteria > Hyphomicrobiales > Nitrobacteraceae > Bradyrhizobium > Bradyrhizobium sp. PRIMUS42. The sequence goes on along the minus strand of NZ_JALBGZ010000163.1, from coordinate 3,693 downwards.
ACCATCACCGTGACCGACGGCATCGCCATGGGGCATGACGGCATGCGCTCCTCGCTGCCGTCGCGCGAATGCATCGCCGATTCGGTCGAGCTGACCGTTCGCGGCCATGCCTACGACGCCCTTGTCGGGCTCGCCGGCTGCGACAAGTCGCTGCCGGGCATGATGATGGCGATGGTCCGTCTCAACGTGCCCTCGATCTTCATCTATGGCGGCTCGATCCTGCCCGGCACTTTCCGCGGGCAGCAGGTCACCGTGCAGGACATGTTCGAGGCCGTCGGCAAGCACTCGGTCGGTGCCATGTCGGACGAGGACCTCGACGAGATCGAGCGCGTGGCCTGCCCCTCGGCGGGCGCCTGCGGCGCGCAGTTCACCGCCAACACCATGGCGACCGTTTCCGAGGCGATCGGCCTCGCACTGCCTTACTCGGCCGGTGCGCCGGCACCGTATGAAATCCGCGATGCCTTCTGCATGACCGCGGGCGAACAGGTCATGGACCTGATCGCCCAAAACATCCGGCCGCGCGACATCGTCACCCGCAAGGCCCTGGAGAACGCGGCTGCCGTGGTCGCAGCTTCTGGCGGCTCGACCAATGCTGCGCTGCACCTGCCGGCGATCGCGCATGAGTGCGGCATCAAGTTCGACTTATTCGACGTCGCCGAAATCTTCAAAAAGACACCATATATCGCGGATTTGAAGCCGGGCGGCCGTTATGTCGCCAAAGACATGTTTGAAGTAGGTGGCATACCGCTTCTGATGAAGACGCTGCTCGACAACGGCTTCCTGCACGGTGATTGCCTTACCGTCACGGGCCGCACGATCGCTGAAAACCTCAAGAGCGTGAAGTGGAATCCGCACCAGGACGTGGTGCACCCGGCAGACAAGCCCATCACCGTGACAGGCGGTGTGGTGGGTCTGAAGGGCAATTTGGCGCCAGAAGGTGCGATCGTGAAAGTCGCGGGAATGTCCAACCTCAGGTTCACCGGTCCGGCCAGGTGCTTCGACCGCGAGGAGGATGCTTTCGAGGCGGTCCAGAAGCGCACCTACCGCGAAGGCGAAGTCATCGTGATCCGCTACGAGGGGCCGAAGGGCGGCCCCGGCATGCGGGAAATGCTCCAGACCACCGCAGCGTTGACCGGCCAGGGCATGGGCGGCAAGATCGCGCTCATCACCGACGGCCGCTTCTCCGGCGCCACCCGCGGCTTCTGCATCGGCCATGTCGGGCCGGAAGCCGCCATTGGCGGGCCGATCGGGCTGCTCGAGGACGGCGACATCATCGAGATCGACGCGGTTGCCGGTACCCTTAACGTAAAATTGAGCGACGCCGAGCTCGCCCAGCGCAAAACCAAATGGAGCGCTCGCGCGACTAACCACACGTCGGGTGCGCTCTGGAAATATGCTCAGCAGGTTGGACCAGCGGTCGGGGGGGCAGTGACCCATCCGGGCGGCGCGCACGAGAAACAGTGCTATGCGGACATCTAGGCGTGCCATAGTTGCGTTTGTGTTGGGGGCTGCTGCGCTGGCCGCGCCGGCGCTCGCCTTCGACGGCGCCCCGGTCAACCCGAAGGACGCGACCATCCCGGTCGTGACCACGTTGCCTGGGACCGCAGCGACCGTGCGCGGCAAGGTCGCGCCGGTGGTTGTGCCTCAGGAGACCTCACTTAGTGCGCTGCAATATGCCGCCGAGGGTGGTCACCCCATCGCGCAATGGAAGCTCGGCCGCATGTACGCCAATGGCGACGGCGTCGCCCAGGACGATCTGCGCGCCTTCGAATATTTCAGCCGGATCGCCAACGCGCATGCCGAGGACAGCCCGTCGGCGCCGCAGGCGCAGATCGTGGCCAACGCCTTCGTCGCGCTCGGCCGCTATTATCTCAGCGGCATCCCGAACTCGAAGATCAAGTCGGACCCGGAGCGGGCGCGGGAGATGTTCTCCTACGCAGCCTCCTATTTCGGCAACGCCGACGCGCAGTACGACCTCGCCCGGCTGTACCTTAAGACGCCGGACGCCTCGCGTGAGGATTACCGCTATGGCGCGCGCTGGCTCGGCCTCGCCGCCCAGAAGGGCCAGCATGAGGCGCAGGCACTGCTCGGCCAGATGCTGTTCAACGGCGACCGTCTGCCGCGGCAGGCCGCGCGCGGCCTGATGTGGCTGACCCTGGCGCGCGACAGCGCCGGCATTGAAGAGACCTGGATCAAGGAAAGCTACAACCGCGCCTTCGCCAAGGCCTCCGACGACGATCGTGCCATGGCCCTCCAAATGCTGGAGCAGTGGGTGCAGGGCCGCCGGGAATAATCACTCCGCGCAGTCATACCGGGGCGATGCGGAGCATCGAACCCGGAATCTCGATATTCCGGGTCCGGCTCTTCAAGCCGCCCCGGAATGACGACGTTGCTGGCTACGCCGCCTCCAGATCCAGATCCGCCCACACCGGCACGTGGTCCGACGGCTTCTCCCAGCTGCGCACATAGCTGTCGATGCCGACATTGGCGAGCCGGTCGCTGGCCTGGGGCGACAGCAGCAGATGGTCGATCCGCAGGCCCTGGTTCTTCTGCCAGGCCCCGGCCTGGTAGTCCCAGAAGGTGTAGAGCCCGGGCTCGTCGGTGACGGCCCGCAAGGCGTCGGTGAGGCCAAGGCCGAGCAGGGACTGAAAGCTCTCGCGGGTCTCGGCCTTGAACAGGGCATCCTCGGTCCAGGCGGCCGGGTTGTGCACGTCGCGCGCGTGCGGAATGACGTTGAAATCCCCTGCGAGGATCAGCGGCTCCTCGGTCTTGAGACGCTCCTTTGAATAGTCCAGAAGCCGCGACATCCATTTGAGCTTGTAGGGATATTTCTCGGTCCCGACCGGATTGCCATTGGGCAGATAAAGGCAGGCGATGCGCAGGACCCCGCGCTTGAGCGTCACCACGCCCTCGAGGAAGCGGGCATGGGCGTCCTCGTCGTCGCCGGCGAGGCCCGACTTGGTCTCGTCGAACCGCAGCTTGGAGAGCAGGGCAACGCCGTTAAAGGTCTTCTGCCCGTGCGTGACCACGTTGTAGCCGAGCGCCTCGATCTCCAGCCGCGGGAAGGCCTCGTCGACGCATTTGATCTCCTGGAGGCAGACGATGTCCGGCTGGCACTCCTTCAGCCAGGTCAGCAGGAGGTCGATCCGCTGCCGGACCGAGTTCACGTTCCAGGTGGCAACTCTGATGGTCATGTCGGCGGGCTCCGGGCAGGGGCCATGGTTAGAACAAACTGCAAACGCGCCCGTCAAGGACGGCGCAAAATCTCCCACAAAATTAACCCGGCTTAAGCAGGCAGCAGGCCATTGATCGTCAAAAGGTTCCTCGGATGGGATGGCCGGACAAGTCGATAGAGCGAACTGAGCCGCGTGACGGCCTGATCGGCGCGTTCCTGTATTGGCTCGGCGGCTTCGAGATCGAGGACGGCCTGACCGCCGATCTCAGCGAGCGCGAGATCCGCCGCATCCGCGCCAAGCAGATCGACGCGGTGACGCAGCTGATCCCGGTGACGATGGCGGTGACGATGCTGAACGTCGCCATCGTGCTGATCCTGTTCTGGGGCAGGGGCTGGAACGACTTCCTCGCGATCTGGGGCCTGACGCTTGCCACCACCGCCTCGCTCGCGGTGCGCGCATGGCGGCGGTCGCATCGGAATCCGCTGCAGGAGGCCACACCGCGCGCCGCGCAGCAGAT
>NZ_JALBGZ010001639.1:0-400 GCF_023006515.1 Bradyrhizobium sp. PRIMUS42 | reverse complement strand
CAAGCCGCTGCGCACCGGCGTGCGCGTCATCGATTTGTTCGCGCCGATCTGCGCCGGCCAGCGCGTCGGCATCTTTGCCGGCTCCGGCGTCGGCAAATCGACGCTGCTTGCGATGCTCGCCCGTAGCCAGGGTTTCGACACCGTCGTGCTGGCCCTGGTCGGCGAGCGCGGCCGCGAGGTGCGCGAGTTCATCGAGGACGTGCTGGGCAACGATCGTCAGCGTGCCGTCACCATCGTGTCGACCGGAGACGAAAGCCCGATGATGCGGCGGCTGGCGCCGAAGACGGCCATGGCGGTCGCCGAATATTTCCGCGACCGGGGCGAATCGGTCCTGCTGATGGTCGATTCGATCACCCGTTTCGCCCACGCCGCCCGCGAGGTCGCGCTCGCCGCCGGCTAG
>NZ_JALBGZ010001638.1:0-400 GCF_023006515.1 Bradyrhizobium sp. PRIMUS42 | reverse complement strand
CAGCATGCCGTCGGCAGCCGCGTTCTCGATCTTGGCCTTGATGCGCTCGCGCGCCTCGACGCCCTTGGCGACGATGACGATCTCGGCAAAGGCCTCGTTCGGAAGCTGCGGATTGAGGCCGAGCCAGAAGCGCGGCGAGCCCTGGCCGACATAGGACGTATAGGTCTCGATGTCCTTGTCGTCCTTCAGCAGTGTCTCGGCCTGCTTCACCGCCTTTTCGGTGACGTTGAACGCGGTGCCCTCGGGCAGGCGCAGCTGGAGGAACAGCTCGGGCCGCTCGGACAGCGGGAAGAACTGCTGCTGGACATGGCCGAAGCCGACGACCGAGGCGATGAAGACGCCGACGGTTGCGGCCACCACGGTGATGCGGTGATTGACGCACCATCGCACGATGGCGCGC
>NZ_JALBGZ010001637.1:0-402 GCF_023006515.1 Bradyrhizobium sp. PRIMUS42 | reverse complement strand
AAGAGGCGCACAAGCTGCTGGCCGAGGGATTTCACGCCGCCAAGATCCGCGTCGGCCGGCCCGATGCGCGGGAGGATCTCGCCGTCGTCCGCGCGGTGCGCAAGGCCGTCGGCGATCAGGTGACGCTGATGTGCGACTACAATCAGGCGCTGACGGTGACCGAGGCCATTCGCCGCGGCGAGATGCTCGACGACGAGGGCTTGAGCTGGATCGAGGAGCCGATCCGCCACGACGACTATGCCGGCTGCGCCCGCATCGCCGACGCGCTGCATACGCCGGTGCAGATCGGCGAGAACTTTGACAGCGCGTTCTCGATGCAGACGGCGCTGTCGGCGGAAGCCTGCGACTACGTGATGCCCGACGTGCAGCGCATCGGCGGGGTCACCGGCTGGCTGCGCGCCG
>NZ_JALBGZ010001636.1:0-403 GCF_023006515.1 Bradyrhizobium sp. PRIMUS42 | reverse complement strand
CAGGCCGAAGGCTAGCGCGGTCAGGAGGCCATAGACGAACGACAGCGCGAGCTCGTCGGCATGCACGGCCGGCACCACCGGCAGCGGCAAGAGCTTGCCGAACAGGCCGACGATGGCGAAGGGCATGGCGGCGCCGAGCGCAAGGCCGATTATCGAGCCGATGCCCGCCAGCAGAAGAACCTGCGCAAGATAGATGCCGAACACGTCGCGCCCGGTGGCGCCGACGGCCTTGAGGGTCGCGATCACTTCGAGCCGGCGGTCGATATGGCTCTTCACGGCATTGGCCACGCCGACACCGCCGACCAGCAGCGCGGCGAGGCCGACCAGGGTCAGGAACTGGGTGAATCGGTTGATGTTGCGCTCGAGCTGCGGCGAGGCGTTGGAGCGGCTGCGGATCTCCCAG
>NZ_JALBGZ010001635.1:0-403 GCF_023006515.1 Bradyrhizobium sp. PRIMUS42 | reverse complement strand
TCGGACTCGAAGTCCGTCACGGAAGGCGACACCGCGGCGGCGCTGAACACCAGCGGTCAGCTGACGATCGTGGATCCCGACACGGGCGAAGCCCATGTCGTCGCGCAGACCAACGCCCACGGCGCCTACGGCGACTTCTCGATCGATGCCAACGGCGCCTGGAGCTACACCGGCAACGGCGCCCATGACGAGCTCATCGCCGGCCAGCAGGTCCAGGACCAGTTCACCGTGACCAGCCAGGACGGCACCGCGAGCGGCACGGTGACGGTGACTATCACCGGCACCAATGATGCGGCCACGGTCTCGTCGGACTCGAAGTCCGTCACCGAAGGCAACACTGCCGCCGCATTGAACGCCAGCGGCCAGCTTACCATCACCGACCCGGATACGGGCCAGGCCCATG
>NZ_JALBGZ010001634.1:0-405 GCF_023006515.1 Bradyrhizobium sp. PRIMUS42 | reverse complement strand
CATTCCGCCCGGCGCATCGTGCATGTGCGGGGCGACGGCGCTGGAGCGGCGATCATCGCGGCCTTGAGCGAAGCGGTGCGCCGCACGCCGTCGATCCACATCATCGAAGGTGTCGTCGCCGAAGCCCTCTTGATCGAGGGCGGTGCCGTCGCCGGCCTTCAATTGCGCGAGGCCGTCAACACGTCGGCGAGGCCGTTCCTGCTCGCCTCGCGCGCGGTGGTGCTCGCCACCGGTGGCATCGGACATCTCTATGCCGTTACCACCAATCCGCTTGAGGCCAGCGGATCCGGCCTCGCCATCGCGGCGCGCGCCGGGGCCGTGATCGCGGACCCCGAATTCGTGCAGTTCCACCCGACCGCCATCAGGATCGGACGCGATCCCGCACCGCTCGCCACCGAGGCGTTG
>NZ_JALBGZ010001633.1:0-408 GCF_023006515.1 Bradyrhizobium sp. PRIMUS42 | reverse complement strand
CCAGGCGGGGCGACGCGGCCCTGCTCGAGGCCACGGCAAAGTTCGACCGGCTGACGTTGGATGCATCCAAGCTTCGCGTCACCGCCGCCGAGATCGAAGCCGCGACAAAGGCCTGCGATGCCGCGACCCTCGATGCGCTCAAGCTCGCGCGCGACCGCATCGAGACCTATCACCGCCGCCAGCTGCCGACGGACGAACGCTTCACCGACCCGCTCGGCGTCGAGCTCGGCTGGCGCTACACCGCGATCGAATCTGCCGGCCTCTATGTGCCCGGCGGCACCGCGGCCTATCCATCCTCGGTGCTGATGAACGCCGTGCCCGCAAAGGTCGCCGGCGTCTCGCGCCTCGTGATGGTGGTGCCCTCGCCCGACGGCAAGCTCACTCCGCTGGTGCTGGCGGCCGCGCATC
>NZ_JALBGZ010001632.1:0-408 GCF_023006515.1 Bradyrhizobium sp. PRIMUS42 | reverse complement strand
AGCGGCCGGCGATTGGGCTGACCACCTTGTCGGCCTATGCCGCCGCCATCGTTGGCCAGAGCAAATCGGCGCCCGTGATCTCGGCGATCGACGCACGGCACGACCATGTCTATTTCCAGATCGTCGCCGGCGACGGCAGCCAGCTGGTGCGACCGAAGGTCGCCAGCATCGACGAGGCGATCACAGCCTCGCAATTCGGCGCGCCGCACCTGGTCGGCAATGCCGCAGGGATCCTCGCCGAGCGCTGGCCGAAGGATGGACCGCAACCTATTGCGGTCGACGCGCAACCCGCGCCCGACATCAGTTGGGTCGCGTGGCTCGGCGCCGCCGCCAATCCCGACACCACGCCGGCACGGCCGTTCTATCTGAAGGCGCCCGACGCCAAGCCGCCGGCACAGCCGCCATTTG
>NZ_JALBGZ010001631.1:0-410 GCF_023006515.1 Bradyrhizobium sp. PRIMUS42 | reverse complement strand
CAGGCCATGCTGCCGGTGACCGGCGGCGACACCCGCCAGCGCGAGTTCGCCTACCGCGCTGGCGCCAACATCGTGATGTACACCCTGACCGGCAACTACAAGGCCGACCAGGTGCACGCACCGGCGCTGATCGAACGGCTGGGGCAATGATGCACCTGACGAGCTTGAACCAAACGCCCCGTCATTCCGGGATGGTCCGTAGGACCAGACCCGGAATCTCGAGATTCTCAGGTACGCAATTGCGCACCGGAGTTCGATGCTCCGCATCGCCCCGGAATGACGTTGATAGGCCTGCCTCATGAATTACGGCATCGCGTTCACGCCGCTTGTCCCTGCGATCGTCCTCTGGCTCGCGCTCGCCGCGATCGTCGTCGTCGCGCTTGTGCTGCTGCTCGCGCGCGCACGCGGCG
>NZ_JALBGZ010001630.1:0-411 GCF_023006515.1 Bradyrhizobium sp. PRIMUS42 | reverse complement strand
AGTCCGACGACCGCGAGGCCCGCACCGAGGCGCTCTATGGGGCCTGGCTGTGCGGCGTCTGCCTCGGCACCGTCGGCATGGCGCTGCACCACAAGCTCTGCCACACGCTCGGCGGCACTTTTGATCTGCCGCACGCCGAGACCCACACCATCGTACTGCCGCATGCGCTGGCCTACAACGCACCGGCGGTGCCGGAGGCGATGGCACGGATCTCGCGCGCCATCGGCTCGGCGGATGCATCACAGGGGCTCTACGACCTTGCCAAGCGACTGGGCGCGAAACTTGCGCTTCGCGCCGTCGGCATGCCCGAGAGCGGCATCGACAAGGCGGCCGATCTTGCGGTGACGAATGCCTACTGGAACCCGCGTCCGCTCGAGCGCAATGCCATCCGCGACCTGATCGCGCGCGCCT
>NZ_JALBGZ010000162.1:0-10321 GCF_023006515.1 Bradyrhizobium sp. PRIMUS42 | reverse complement strand
GCAGGCCGTCGGCGGCACTGTCGCTGCGCCCGCCATTCTGTCGGCGGTGCTGAACCAGCTCGGACCGATCTGGCCATCGCGGCTCGAGCTCGCGGGCGTCCCGCTGGGCGATTGCTGGCGCCATCCAGCGATCAAGGCGAACGACGCGACGGAGGGCCTCGTGCCCCTGCACAAGCTGTCGCAATGGCTAAGCTATTCGCTGATCGAGCCGCTGCAGCGCGCCGGATTTGTCGTTACCGACATCGACGGCCTCACTGGGCTTGCCGAATACCGCAATGGCGGCCTGTTCGTTGATCACGGGGTGCTGCGGCTGCGCGATGCCGCGGACGCCGAGCGCGCGCATGCGGTGGATTCGCTGCTCGTCGTGGAATGGCGCGCGCTGACGGTCGCACTGCTCGACAGGCTGGCGGAGCGCATCCGCGCAAAACTCGGCCGCACGCGCGAGACATTACCGCTCGCCAGCATTCTCGAAGGCGGCACCTGGGCCGCCGGCCGCAGCATTGCCTTTTCACGCCGTCCCGATGGCTCGCCGCCGCTCAAGGTGATCAGCGACGGTACGGTGTTCTAAAGCATGACAAAGATTTGCGACCACGCGCGTCATTGCGAGCGCAGCGAAGCAATCCAGAATATGTCCGCGGCGGGACTCTGGATTGCTTCGCTGCGCTCGCAATGACGACTCGATGAATTTCAGGAGCAACCCATCATGGAAGGCGTCACGATCGTCGATCATCCGCTGGTGCAGCACAAGCTGACGCTGGTGCGGGACAAATCCATCTCGACAAAATCGTTCAGGGAGCTGATCAAGGAGATCGGCATGCTCCTGTGCTACGAGGTGACGCGCGATTTGCCGCTCGCCGATACCGTCATCGAGACGCCGCTGGCGACGATGCACTCGGCCAAGATCGCCGGCAAGAAGCTGGTGTTCGTGCCGATGCTGCGCGCCGGCACCACCTTCGTCGACGGCATGATGGACCTGGTGCCGACCGCGCGCGTCGCCCATATCGGGCTCTATCGCGAGCCGCACAGCTTTGCCGCGGTCGAATATTTCTTCAAATCGCCGTCCGATCTCAGCGAGCGCCTCGCCATCGTGGTGACGCCGGTGGTCGCGACCGCCAACACAACGGTCGCCGCCATCGACCGGCTGAAGGAGCGCGGCGCCAGGGACATCCGCCTCGCCTGCCTGATCGCCGCTCCGGAAGGACTCGAGCGGCTGCGCGGCTTGCATCCGGACGTGCCGATCTGGACGGCCGCGGTGGACGAAGGCCTCGACGAGAACGGTTTTATCTTGCCAGGCCTCGGCGACGCCGGCGACCGTGCTTACGGGACGAGATAAGCAGGCTCACACCTTCCCGCTGCCGCAAACGCCCTTCAGCGCCTGCCACTCCTTGTCCGTCAACAGCGGCGGGCCACTGGCGGGGCGGTCTTCCCTGGTCATGCGGGCGAGGCGGTCCTCGGTCAGGGGGTGACTGGCGAGGATCGTCGTGAGCGTGGAGCCGCCTTCCTTGCCGGTGACGCGGAACATCAGCTCGGCCGCGGGCTTCGGCGAGCGGCCGAGCTTGTGCATGACCTCGATCGCGAACGTATCGGCGGCGGTCTCGGCCTCGCGCGAGTAGGAGGCCTCGACCAGACTGCGCGAGGCGAAGATCACCGCGCTCGAGCCGGTGACGTCGCCGAACAACAGGCCGATCAGAAACGAGGTGCCGCCGTTGTAGATCAGCCCGCGCATATTGTCGTGATGCTTGAGATGGCCGAGCTCGTGGGCGAGGATGCCGGCGAGCTCGTCGGGGCTTTCGGCCTTGTCGAGCAGGCCCTTCAACACGAACACCTTTCCGCCTGGCAATGCAAACGCATTCGGCACCGCCGTCGGCAGCACGCCCGCCGTCATGGAATCATCGTCGAGACCTGCGGCATCGCGCAGCCGGTTGACGAGCTTCGTGAAGGCGGCCTTGCCTGCGGGATCTTCGCAGACGCTGCGGCCGAAGATGGTTTTCATCTGCACTTCGGCGGCATCGCCGATGCGCCGCTCGACTGGCTTCGGCACCAGCGGCGCGAGGCGGTCAGCGACGAGCGGCACGCCGAACAGCACGACGCAGACGATGGAGATTGCGGCGGCCACCGACCAGCCGACGATTTTGGCGACACCGCGCCGGGAGGTCTGGTGCTCGTCGAGACGCATGCAGCGAGCAATCACGCCTGCTGCGAGCGCAGCATCGCGGATTTCGAGCCGCGCCAGGGACGCCGCGGATGTGGAGGCCAGGCGCAAAATTCCGGCCGGGCTGTCCGCGCGACGGATATCGGCATAGGCCCAGCGCACGGGCGTTCCGCCCTCCTCGACGATCTCGAGGGCATCACCGAGCGTCAGCATCACCTGACGCCTGCGGCTCGACACGCCGTCGAAGAAGATGGTCGGCTTGACGGCCTGCGCCGGGGCCTCGGTGGACAACTCACTCACAGCTCAAAATCCCGCGACATCGAGTCCGTCGGCAAAACCTTCGCCGAGCGCGCTGGCGAGCTGGCCGCTGCCGCGCACATCCGCGGCGGCCGCGATGTTGTGCACCTTGACGGTCTCCAGCACCTTGGCCCAGAGATCGCGCTGGAGATAGACCCGCATGACGATGTTGATCGCGAGCGCCAGGGCGAAATAGCCGATCACCATCATCACCACCATCGGGATGCTCTTGGCCGCATCGTCGGAGCCGAACAATTGATCGGCCGAAACGCCGCTCAGCGTGACGACGAGCAAGGCGCCGCCGCCGAGATAGGCAGAGAAAGCCATCGACAGCAACGTCCACCAGCCGATCACCTTCCAGTACAGCCCGTAGAAGGCATCATGAGGCAGGTTCGAGGACAGCCTGACGCCGCCAATGCGGATGCCGTCGAGCCACCAGCGCCACTCACGCGCTTTGAATTCGGCGTAGAAGAACGGCGCGAGCGGGAAGATCAACAGCGCGATCGGGCTGAGCAGCCACAGCCACCAGGCGCGCTTGAAGAAGGTCCAGCCGTCGCCCTCGAAATCACCACGGAGATCGCCGTAATGGGTGTGCTGCATCTTGTAACGTTCGAGCGCGGCCTCGCGCCACGGCAGCGCCAGGCCGAGCGTCAGGAACACGAGCAGGCCCCACAGCATCGCGCGGAGCGAATAGGCCCAGCCGGAGCCGTCCATCCAGAACCGCACGCCGCGCCAGACCGTACGCGTCAGCCGATAGCGCCGCGCGCGAAAAATCGCGAACTGGCCGAAGGCGTAGAAGCCGATGAACAGCGGCACCGAGGCAAAGCCCTGCCAGCGCTCGAACTCGATGCCGATCAGGAAGTAGGCGAGATAGATCGGCACCAGGATCGCGAGCGCGAACAGGAAGCCGACCAGCAGCTCCTTGGCCCGGCCGGTATATTCGGCGGCATCGCCGTCCACCGCGGTGTTCGCCCACAGATGACGGCGAATGTCGGTGACGAGCCAGAACCGGTAGAAGCCGAAAGTGACGAGCTCCAGCATCGCACCCTTGGTGACCAATTTGCGGAACTCGGAGCGGTTTCCGGTGAAGTCGACCCCCGCGGGCGGCAGCGGCGGTGGAATGGGCTGTGAGCCGATGGGGGTCCATTGCATGTCGTTCACGACGGCAACCTCGGAATGCTGGTCTATTGCAATCAAACTATAGGTCAGGGATTGGTCGATTCCCAACATAGCCGGGTTCGATTTACCTCGATCTCAGTTTCTGGCATGATTTCACGACAAACGGTGTGCGGGGGATCACGTTGCAGCCGGGCTACGGCACCCACCCCTCCCGCAAAGGTTGGACGTGACAAAACTCTCCCTTGCTCCGGCGCAGACAACCGGCTGTAATTGCAAATCAAATACCGCAGCGCAGAATTCAACGAGAACGCGCGGTTCATGCCAGGGAGAACGGTCATGCATGGGACCATCGAGAGCGCGTCGAAGCTCGACGCATTGCGCGAGCGCGCGTCGTCATTGCCGCTGGAGCAATTCAATCCGGGCGATCCGGAATTGTTCAGGACCGATACATTCTGGCCCTATTTCGATCGCCTGCGCCGCGAAGATCCCGTGCACTATTGCAAGGACTCGATGTTCGGCCCGTACTGGTCGGTGACGCGCTACAATGACATCATGGAGATCGAGACCAACCATTCGGTTTTCTCCTCGGCCTCCTCGCTCGGCGGCATCACCATCCGCGACATCGACCCGGACCTGCGCCGCGAGAGCTTCATCTCGATGGACCCGCCGCGCCACGCGGCGCAGCGCAAGACCGTGGCGCCGATGTTCACGCCGACCCATCTGGACAATCTCGCGCTCAACATCCGCAAGCGCTCGGCCGAGTGCCTTGACAACCTGCCCCGCGGCGAGGTGTTCGACTGGGTCGACCGCGTCTCGATCGAGCTGACCACGCAGATGCTGGCGGTGCTGTTCGACTTCCCCTGGGATGATCGCCGCAGGCTGACGCGCTGGTCGGACATCGCCACCACGATCCCCGGGCCCGACGGTCTCGTCGCCACCGAGGACGAGCGTCAGGTCGAGCTGACCGAATGCGCCGGCTATTTCGCGCGCCTCTGGAAAGAACGCATCGCGCAGCCGCCGAAGAGCGACCTGCTCTCGATGATGGCGCATGGGGCCGCGACGCGCGACATGGACGCAAAGAACTTCCTCGGCAATCTCGTGCTTTTGATCGTCGGCGGCAACGACACCACGCGCAACACCATGTCGGGCTCGCTGCACGCGCTGAACCAGCATCCGGAGCAATATCGCAAGCTGCGCGAAAACCCCGCTTTGCTCGACAGCTTCGTGCCCGAGGTGATCCGCTGGCAGACGCCGTTGGCGCATATGCGCCGCACCGCGCTCTCCGACTTCGAGTTCCGCGGCAAGCAGATCAAGACAGGTGACAAGGTCGTGATGTGGTACGTCTCGGGCAACCGCGACGAGGAGGCGATCGACAAGCCCTACGATTTCATCATCGACCGCGCCCGCCCGCGCACGCATCTGTCCTTCGGCTTCGGCATCCACCGCTGCGTGGGCCTCAGGCTTGCCGAACTCCAGCTCAAGATTATCTGGGAAGAGATCCTGAGGCGGTTCGACCATATCGAGGTGGTCGGCGAACCGAAGCGGGTCTATTCGAGTTTTGTGAAGGGCCTGGAAGAGCTGCCGGTGAAGATTGCGGCGTGAGTTAACTCCCTCTCCCTGTTCTTACAGGGAGAGGCGAAGAAGAACCAACTGGAGCCACGACGATGAACATCCAAGCGCCGGTTAAAGCGGCCGAACGCATGCGCAGGGCCCGCGAGGAGGCCTATGCGACGCCGTTGTCGCAATTCCACCCCGGCGCGCCCAGGCTGTTCCAGGACGACACGATGTGGCCGTGGTTCGAGCGGCTGCGCAAGGAAGAACCGGTGCATTACTGCACCAACGCACCGATCGAGCCCTATTGGTCGGTGGTGAAATACAACGACATCATGCATGTCGACACCAATCACGGCATCTTCTCCTCGGACTCGACGCTCGGCGGTATCTCGATCCGCGACGTGCCGGAAGGCTACGACTATCCGAGCTTCATCGCGATGGACCAGCCGCTTCATTCGTCGCAGCGCAAGACCGTGTCGCCGATGTTCACCCCGACGCATCTGGACGAGCTGGCAAAGCTGATCCGGCAGCGCTCGCAAACAGTGCTCGACAATCTGCCGCGCAACGAGACCTTCAATTTTGTCGAGCGCGTCTCGATCGAGCTGACGACGCAGATGCTGGCGACCCTGTTCGACTTCCCTTGGGAGGAGCGGCGCAAGCTGACGCGCTGGTCCGACGTCTCGACCGCGCTGCCCAAGAGCGGCATCGTTGCGTCGGCCGAAGAGCGCCGCCGCGAGATGGACGAGTGCTACGCCTACATGTCCAAGCTGTGGAACGAGCGCGTCAACTCCGCGCCGCGCAACGATCTGCTGTCGCTGATGGCGCACAACGACGCCACCCGCCACATGGACCCCGACAATCTCATGGGCAACATCATCCTGCTCATCGTCGGCGGCAACGACACCACGCGCAACACCATGACCGGCTCGGTGCTGGCGCTGAACGAGAACCCGGACCAGTACGAGATGCTGCGGAAGAATCCGGCGCTGATCGATTCCATGGTGCCCGAGGTGATCCGCTGGCAGACGCCGCTGGCGCATATGCGGCGCACGGCGCTTGCCGATACCGAGATCGGCGGCAAGCAGATCAAGAAGGGCGACCGCGTGGTGATGTGGTACGTCTCCGGCAACCGCGACGAGGAGATGTTCGAGCGGCCGAACGAGTTCATCATCGACCGCCCGCGGCCCCGCACGCATCTTTCGTTCGGCTTCGGCATCCACCGCTGCGTCGGCATGCGCCTTGCCGAGCTGCAGCTCAAGATCGTCTGGGAGGAGATGCTGAAGCGCTTCGACCGCATCGAAGTGGTCGGCGAGCCCAAGCGGATCTATTCCAGCTTCATCAAGGGCTATGAGACGCTGCCGGTAAGGATTCCGGCCTGAGCTCCATCCTCCGTCATTGCGAGGAGTTCTTGCGACGAAGCAATCCAGACTATCACCGCTGAGGGATTCCTGAATTGCTTCGCTGCGCTCGCAATGACGAGCTCTTGGAGACACTTGCGCGTCAGACGCGCAGCCCCCAAGGCCCAGCTATAAAATTTCGGCATGACAGCTCGCACCAGATGCGAAGACACGGCGTCGCGCGACTGTTCTACGACACGGCATCTAACTCAACTTGATGTCCCACACGCCTTCCTTGCGGCAGGCGGCGACCTCCTCGCGCAGCAGCGCGGTGACGGCGAGCGAGGCCGTCGAGACCGGGCGGTCGATCGGAGAGGCGAAAATGAGCTCGCGCGTCATCGGCTTCGAGACGGGCGCGGTTTCCAGCCGTCCGTCGGCGACCTCGCCGTGGACCGAGGAGGGCGGCAGCAGCGCGAAGCCGAGGCCCTCCTCGACCAGGCTCGTCAGCACGCGAAACGAATCCGCCTCGAGCTGGACGTCGAGCTTGATCTTGCGCTGGGCGGCCGCGTGCTCGATCAGCGCGCGGAGGCCGTGCGAATGAGAGGGCAACACCAGCCGTTGCCGCAACAGCCAGCCGATATCGACGCTCTTCTTGCGCGCGAGGCCGCAGCCGCGCGGGCCGACGGCGACGATGTTATCGCGGCCGAGGCTCTCGACATTGAGATGCAGATCGGCCGAGCGGCCGTAGAGGATGGCGAGATCCATCTCGCCGCGATGCAGCCATTCAACCAGGTGGCCGCTGTAGCTCTCGACGATGCGCAGCGAGATGCCGGGAAACTTTTCGACGCAGCGCCGCGCAAAGCGCGCCGACAGCACGCAGCTCACGGTTGGAACAAGGCCGAGCACGACTTGCCCGGACGGCGGCCCCTTGGCCGACTGGATGTCGTCGCGGATCTGGTCGATCTGCCGCACGATGCCGGAGGTGCGCGACAGCAGCAGCCGGCCGGCTTCGGTCAGCACCATGCCGCGGCCGTTGCGGGTGAAGAGTTCGGTGCGCAGCTCGTGTTCCAAGAGCTTGATCTGGCGGCTCAGCGCCGGCTGCGCCACGCGCAACGTGTCGGACGCCTTGGAGAGGCTGCCGAGCTCCGCCACGCAACTGAAGGTCCTGAGCTGCCGGAAATCCATGCTTGCCAATCCTGGAAGGCTACTTCATACGCTATAACAAATGAGCATAGGGGGCTGGCGTTGTTTTCACAACGCCAGAGGGTTGGCCGGCGTTATCTTAACTGCCGCTAATGATTGGAAACGCCATGAGTCAAGAACACCATACCGAAGATCACGCCGACATCCGCGAAGCCGTCGCCAAGCTGTGCGCGCAGTTTCCCGGCGATTATTGGCGCAAGCTCGATCGCGAGATGGCCTACCCCAAGGCCTTCGTCGATGCGCTGACTGAGGCAGGCTATCTCTCGGTGCTGATCCCCGAGGAATATGGCGGCGCGGGGCTGAAGCTGTCGGCGGCCGCGGCGATCCTGGAAGAGATCCAGCGCGCGGGCTGTAACGGCGGCGGCTGCCACGCCCAGATGTACACGATGGGCACGGTGCTGCGGCACGGCAACGCCGAGCAGAAGGCAAAGTACCTGCCGAAGATCGCCAGCGGCGAGTTGCGCCTGCAGGCCTTCGGCGTCACCGAGCCGACCAGCGGCACCGACACCTCCTCGCTGAAGACCTTCGCGCGCAAGGACGGCAACGACAGCTACATCGTCAACGGCCAGAAGATCTGGACCAGCCGCGCCGAGCATTCCGACCTGATGGTGCTGCTGGCGCGCACCACGCCGAAGGAGCAGGCCAAGAAGCGCACCGATGGCCTCTCCGTGTTCATCGTCGACATGCGCGAGGCCAAGAACAACGGCCTCGAGATCCGCCCGATCCGCACCATGATGAACCACGCCACCACCGAGGTCTTCTTCACCGACATGAAGGTGCCGGCGGAGAATCTGATCGGCGAGGAAGGCAAGGGCTTTCGCTACATCCTCTCCGGCATGAACGCCGAGCGCATCCTGATCGCGGCCGAATGCGTCGGCGACGCCAAGTGGTTCATCGCGAAAGCGACGAACTACGCCAAGGAGCGCAGCGTCTTCGGCCGGCCGATCGGCCAGAATCAAGGCATCCAGTTCCCGATCGCCAAGGCCTACGCCTCGATGCGTGCAGCCGAGCTGATGGTGAAGGAAGCCACGCGCAAATACGAGGCCGGGCTCGACTGCGGCGCCGAGGCCAACATGGCCAAGATGCTGGCGGCCGATGCGTCCTGGGAAGCGGCAAATGCCTGCATCCAGACCCATGGCGGCTTCGGCTTTGCCGAGGAATACGACGTCGAGCGCAAGTTCCGCGAGACGCGGCTCTACCAGGTGGCCCCGATCTCGACCAACCTCGTGCTGTCCTTCGTCGCCGAGCATGTGCTCGGCATGCCGCGCTCGTACTGAGGTCGCACCATGGGAGCATTGGACGGGATCAGGGTGATTGCGGTCGAGCAGGCGGTGGCGGCACCGTTCTGCTCCTCGCGCCTGGCGGATGCGGGCGCGGAAGTGATCAAGATCGAGCGGCCCGAAGGCGATTTCGCCCGCGGCTATGACGCGGCGGCCAAGGGCCAGAGCAGCTACTTCGTCTGGCTCAACCGCGGCAAGCAATCGGCGGTGGTCGATCTCGCAACGAAGGAAGGCTGCGCCGAGCTGGAGAAGCTGATCGCGAGCGCCGACGTGCTGATCCAGAACCTCAAGCCGGGCTCGATGGACAAGCTCGGCTTTTCGCGCGAGCGGCTGCTGAAGGACTATCCGAAGCTGATTTCCTGCACCATCACCGGCTATGGCGACGAGGGCCCCTACGCGCATCGCAAGGCCTATGATTTGCTGATCCAGGCCGAGAGCGGCCTTGCCTCGATCACCGGCAACCCTGACGGCGCCTCGCGGGTCGGCATGTCGATCGTTGATGTCGCCACCGGCGCCACCGCGCATGCGGCGATCCTGGAAGCGCTGATCGCGCGCGGGCGCACCGGCAAGGGCGCCGACATCCGCATCTCCATGTTCGACGTGATGGCGGACTGGTGCACCGTGCCGCTGCTCAACTCCGAAGCCGGCAACCCGCCCAAGCGCATGGGCCTGCGCCATCCCTCGATCGCGCCCTATGGCGTGTTCACCTCGAAGGACGGCAAGGACATCCTGATCTCGATCCAGAGCGAGCGCGAGTGGAAGACGCTGTGCGCGAAGGTGCTTGATCAGCCGGACCTGCCCGCCGATCCCCGCGTCGCCAACATGGTCGAGCGCGTGCGCAACCGCGATTTCACCGACAAGACCGTTGCGGACATCTTCGGCAGAATGACGCGTGACGAGCTGCTGAAGCGGCTGTCCGACGCCGACATTGCGTTCGCCGAGGTCAACACCATGGCCGATCTCACCAACCATCCGCATCTGCGCCGCATCGAGGTTGACACGCCGCAGGGACGCGTCAGCTATCCCGCGCCGGCACCGATCATCGTCGGCGAAACCCGTAGCTATGGCGCCGTGCCCGCCATCGGCGAACGTCCGTCCAGGACATAACAAGAGCGAGGCGTTATGACCGAAAAGCTCGACATCGATCATCTCAGGCAGTGGATCGGCCGCAGCACGGAGGCCACCGACATCGTCACCGCGCAGCTCGTGATGGGTCTGCGCGCGACGCTGTTCCAGGAGGTCGGCGAGCCCAAAAAGGGCGACGCCGCGCCGTTCACGGTGCATTGGTGCCTGGCGCAGCCGGTGTTTCCGATGTCGATGTTAGGGCCGGACGGCCACCCGACCCGTGGCGGCTTCCTGCCGCCGGTGCCGCTGCCGCG
>NZ_JALBGZ010001629.1:0-413 GCF_023006515.1 Bradyrhizobium sp. PRIMUS42 | reverse complement strand
CAGGGCGCGCGCATCATGGCCGACATCGTGCCGGGCGCAATCGAGCGCCTCGAGCCCGCGCTGTGGAGCCGGCTCGTTCTCACCCAGCAGGTGCGCGACGAGGACATGAGCCGCGTCCGCGCAGTCTACGACAAGCTCAAGATCAAGGCAGAGCTGGCGCCGTTCTTTACCGATCTGCCGGCGCGGCTTGCTTCCAACCACCTGATCGTTTCGCGCTCTGGCGCCGGCACGGTGGCCGAGCTCGCTGCGATCGGCCGGCCCTCGATCCTGGTGCCGTTGCCAGGCTCGATCGACCAGGATCAGTTCGCCAATGCCGGCGTGCTGGTCAAGGTCGACGGCGCGATCCGCATCCCGCAGACCGAGTTCAGCTCGGACCGGCTGGCGTCCGAGATCTCCGCCTTCGCCGCCGAGCC
>NZ_JALBGZ010001628.1:0-415 GCF_023006515.1 Bradyrhizobium sp. PRIMUS42 | reverse complement strand
ATCCGGCGCCCGCCGCCGTCGAGCTGGACGACGATCAGGCCCTGCTCCTCCATATAGCCGAGCAGCCGCTGCGCCCTTCGCAGCGAATGCGAGCCATAAGCCCGCGCGATCGCGGCGTCGCCGGGACACGGCCATCCTTCCTTCGCCGCACGCGCGATCATCATGAACACGCCCTGCATGTCGTCGGGCAAAATGGAAGCGCGCAGCGACACGTCCTGCCAGGCGTCGTCCCCGGCGATGTCAGCACCGAGCCCGGCGCGCGCATGCGTCAGCATGCGGCGAAACTCGTTGAGATCGGGCACCGCTGCGCCGAGACCCTCGATGCGGCAGCGGACCACGAACTCCTGATAGAGCACGCCGATGGCGCGGAAGCCGGCGTCGGGCTCGGCAAGCACGGCGCGCAGCGTACGATCCA
>NZ_JALBGZ010001627.1:0-416 GCF_023006515.1 Bradyrhizobium sp. PRIMUS42 | reverse complement strand
AAGGCGGCGCGCAGGCCGGCATTGGCGGGCTCGGGCACCGTGCCCGACAGGTACTGCACGGCATCCGCAACACTGTCGGAGAGCCCAACTTCCTTCATCTTGGCATTGGCGGGGATCCAGACCATGCCGTAAGACCACGCTGCGGTGCCGCCGACGAAGGCGGTCTTCTCGATCACCAGCACGCGCAGGCCTTCGGCAGCGGCCACGGCCGCCGCCGTCATGCCACCGGCACCGGCGCCGATGACAATGACGTCGTAGGTCTCGTGCGCCGGCATCATGCGGCAAGGGTCGGGACGCGAGGCATGGCACCGTCATACCCCGCCCCGACCGTGGAGCGCTAGCGTTGCGGCTTGCGTTCGATCGGGTCGATGTCGATCGCCCGCAGGCGGCCGAGCCGCAGCACGTCCATGGCGAGC
>NZ_JALBGZ010001626.1:0-420 GCF_023006515.1 Bradyrhizobium sp. PRIMUS42 | reverse complement strand
GTCACGCACCTGCGCGCGCACCTCGATGTCTGGCGAGAGCTTTCGCAATGTCGCCAGCGCCGGCGGCAAGCCGGCGATCACGCCGGACTGGCGCGCGACCAGCACGGCTTGCGCCTTGGTCGCTTCCGGAATCGTCGCGAACGAAGTGATGTCGCCGGCGCGGCCGAGGTCCTCGTCGAGCGCCCGCTGCACGGCTTCGTCGATGACGAGCGGGGAAAGGAAGGCGTCGGGGTTGAGCAATGAGGTCGGATTGATCATGGGGGACTCCATCAGGCGATCATGGGGCGGGCCGTGCGCGGCAATGGGCTCAGGCCTTCTGCGATCTCGCGCGCCGCGGCGAGCGTGGTCATCGTTCTCTGCGCCAGCGCAGGGATTTCGGCCGGATGGTCGGAGCGGAAATGCGCGCCGCGGCTTTCGCGC
>NZ_JALBGZ010001625.1:0-420 GCF_023006515.1 Bradyrhizobium sp. PRIMUS42 | reverse complement strand
CGCCACGCTGTACGTCACGCTGGAGCCGTGCTCGCATTTCGGCAAGTCGCCGCCTTGTGCCGATGCGGTAATCGCTGCCGGGATCAAGCGGGTGGTGTCGGCGATCGAGGATCCCAATCCTGAGGTCGCGGGGCAGGGGCATGCGCGCCTGCGCGCCGCCGGCATCACGGTAGATTTGGGCCTGTGCGCGGCGGAAGCCGCATTCGACCATGCCGGGCATTTCCGCCGTATCCGGGACAAGCGTCCGCATGTGATCCTGAAGCTCGCGGTCTCGCCCGACGGCAAGATCGGCGCTGCCGGCGGCAAGCCGGTGGTGATCACCGGCGAAGCGGCGCGCAATCGCGTGCATCTGCTCCGCGCCCAGAGCGATGCGATCCTGGTCGGCATCGGCACGGTGCAGGCGGACGATCCGCTGCTTAC
>NZ_JALBGZ010001624.1:0-427 GCF_023006515.1 Bradyrhizobium sp. PRIMUS42 | reverse complement strand
GATCGCGCGCTCGATGCCGTCGCCCATCGCCGCGACTTCGCGGCGGATGGCCTGGCCGACGGTGACCATGGAATCGGAGGCGGAGCCCTCGGGCTCGGAGAAGCGGATCGCGACCTGCGCCATCGCCTGCGCGATCATGCGCATTTCCTGGCCGCGCCAGACGAGGCTCGCGAGGAAGTAGAACAGCATGATCGGCGCGAAGAACATCGCGATCAGGCCGGCGATGACGAGCACGCCGCCGCTCTGGCCCATGGCGGCCTGGATCGAGGGCAGGAAGCCGAACGTCAGCGCGGCGCAGGCGGCGAGCCAGACGCCGGCGAAGATGGTGGCGAAGGTATAGACGCTGCGGGCGGGGCGACCCTTCTGGAGCGCCTGGAGCAGCTGGCCGATGGTCTCCCGGTCGTCATTGGCGGCGCGGCGCGAGGTG
>NZ_JALBGZ010001623.1:0-428 GCF_023006515.1 Bradyrhizobium sp. PRIMUS42 | reverse complement strand
ACCTGCTGCCTCCGGCGGAAAGCGCCACCTTGCGACGGCTATCGGTATTCGCCGGGCCGTTCGCGCCGGAAGCGGCCGCCGCGGTTGCGTCCGGCGACGGCCTCAGCACCTCGGAGACGCTGGAGGCGATCGACAGCCTGGTCACCAAGTCACTGATCTCGCCATCCGGTTCGCGAGCGCTGCGCTATCGCCTGCTCGACACCACGCGCGCCTACGCGCTCGGCAAGCTGAACGAGCTCGGCGAAAACAGGCAGTTCGCGCGGCGCCATGCGGAGCATTTTCGCGACTTCTTCGAGCGCGCGGGGGCCGACACATCGACGCCGCTTCCCGAATGGCTGAGCACCTATGGTGGGGAGCTCGACAATGTGCGCGCGGCGCTGGACTGGGCCTTCGCGCCCGACGGTGACGCGAGGCTCGGCATCGCGCTG
>NZ_JALBGZ010001622.1:0-429 GCF_023006515.1 Bradyrhizobium sp. PRIMUS42 | reverse complement strand
CCGGCGAGCGCAAGTGCGATCTCGAGCTGGCGTTGCTGCCCGTGCGCGAGCTCCGCCACGCGCTGGTCCTTCACGGCGGAAAGATGCACGGCCTGGACCAGATTGTCGGCCGCATGCATCAAGGCATCGTTCTGCCCCGGGCGCAGCAACGAGAAGCGCCCGCGCGAGACACCGCGGCAGGCGAGATAGACATTGTCCTGCACGGTGAGGCCGGGGAACAGCGCCGAGATCTGGTAGGTTCGGCGCAGCCCGCGGCGGATGCGTTCATAGGGCGGGAAATGCGTGACGTCCTCGCCGAAGAAGCGGATGGTGCCGGAGGAGGGCGCGAAGTCTCCGGTGATGCAGTTGAACAGCGTGGTCTTGCCGGCGCCGTTGGAGCCGAGCACGGCGCGGCGCTCGCCGGGGCGCACGGTCATGGTGACATCGGTC
>NZ_JALBGZ010001621.1:0-430 GCF_023006515.1 Bradyrhizobium sp. PRIMUS42 | reverse complement strand
GCCACGCGCACACCCTCCTGCGCCAGCAACCGCGCCTCGATCTCGCCAAGCTCGATGCGGAAGCCGCGGATCTTCACCTGGTTGTCGGCACGGCCGACATAGTCGAGCACGCCGTCGGATCGCCACCGCGCCACGTCACCGGTGCGATACAGCCGCGCGCCCGGTGAACCGAACGGATCCGGAATGAAGCGCTCCGCGGTCAGACCGCCGCGCCGCCAATAACCGCGGGCCAGCCCGCTACCGCCGATATAGAGCTCGCCGGCAACGCCGACCGGCGCCAGGTTGAGATCGCCATCGAGTATGTGCAGCGTGGTGTTGCCGATCGGCCCGCCCAGCAGCGGACGATCGTCCGCTGCATCGAGCCGGTGGCGCGCCGACCACACCGTGGTCTCGGTCGGGCCGTACAGGTTCCAGACCTCGCCGGCCTGGG